>NZ_JBFBBQ010000070.1:0-46217 GCF_040682775.1 Amycolatopsis sp. NPDC051106
TGAACCCACCGGCGGGGTGGGTGTGTATTGGGCAGCGCCCCCCGGGCCGTGATCAGGTCGGCTCCCAGCGCGACGCGGGCGCCGTCGCGGTGCGCGAGCAGTGCCTTGTGCAGCGCGAAGCCCGCGTCCTCCAGCCACTTCAGCCACGGGCCGCCGTCGGGCAGCCCGGCGACGACCGGCGCGACGATCGCGTCCGTCATGTGGTCGAGCAGCGCGCGCTTGCTCCGGAAGTGCCAGTACAGCGCGGGAGCCTTGACGCCCAGCCCGGTGGCCAGCCGCCGCACGGTGAGCTTGTCCAGGCCCTCCTCTTCCAGCAGTTCCAGCGCGACGCGCACCGCGTCGCCGACTTCCAGCGGCATGCTCCTCCTTGACGCCTTAACTAGTTAAGGACACTATCACCCTTAACTAGTTAAGGAGACGGCATGGACGCCGATGTGATCGTCGTGGGCGCGGGCCCGGTGGGCCTGTTCCTCGCGGCCGAGCTCGAGCTGGCCGGGGCCGAACCCCTGGTCCTGGAACGCCTGGTGACGCCGTCGGAGGAGACGAAGGCCCGCGGCCTGGGCGCGCTGGCGACCGAGGCGCTTCAGCGGCGCGGCCTCGGTGACCAGCTCGCCGAGGCCGACGCCGAGGGCACGAAGGACCTCGCCCGCGACCACGGCAGCACCCGCGGCCACTTCGCCAACATCTTCAAAATCGTGCCGGACGACGCCCGCCCTCGGACGAACATCTGGCAACCGGAGCTGGAACGCGTCCTCGCGAAGCACGCCGAGGGTGTCCGGGTGCTGCGCGGGCACGAGGTCACCGCACTCCGGTCCGATGTGGACGGTGTGACGGTCACGGCGGGAGGCCGCGAGTGGCGCGCGAAGTACCTCGTCGGGTGCGACGGCGGCCGCAGCACCGTCCGCAAGCTCGCCGGATTCGGCTTCCCCGGCACCCCGGCGCTGCTGCACACGATCGCCGGGCGCGTCCGGTTCGCGGGCGACGTCCCGCCGGGCGGGCGCTACGCCACCGGCACCTTCATGCAGGGCGGCAGCATGGCCGGCGTCACCGAGCTCGCGACCGGTGCCGAGCCGGACGTCACGCCGGACGTGCTCGCCGCGAGCATCGAGCGCGTCACCGGCCGGCCCGTCGTCGTCGAGGAGCTCCACGACGCGCGGCGGTTCGGCGACCAGGCCCGGCAGGCCGACGACTACCGCCGCGGCCGCCTCTTCCTCGCCGGCGACGCCGCGCACGTGCACTCGCCGAGCGGCGGCCAGGGCCTCAACCTCGGCATTCCCGACGCCGCCAACCTCGGCTGGAAGCTCGGCGCCGTCCTCCGCGGCGACAAGCCCGAAGCGTTCCTCGACACCTACACGCGCGAAAGGCACCCAGCCGGCGAAGCGGTGCTGCGCAACACACGCGCGCAGTCGGCGTTGCTGGCGCCCGGCCCGCACATCGACGCGCTGCGGGAGATCGTCGGCGAAGTGCTGGACCTGCCGGAGGCGAACCGGTACTTCGCGGACCTCCTCTCCGGCGTCCGCGAGCGCTACGACTTCCCTTACCCTGCCCCGGCACCGACCGGCGAGCACTGCCCCGACCTCGAGCTCGTCGACGCCACGGGCCGCACGACCTGGCTGCACGAGCACACCCGCACCGGCCGTGGCCTCCTGCTCTCCGCGGAGCACCCGGCCGATCCGCGCATCGACGTCGTGCCGGTGACGAACACCGGACCGCTGCTGCTCCGGCCGGACGGGGTGATCGCGTGGGCGGGCGACGGGCCGCTCGACGCCGCCCTGGACACCTGGTTCTAGCCCGGCGGGTCGCGGGTGCTCGAAGGCGCCTCGGAATGACTCGTGAATTTCCTCCACAGCCACCGATTCCTCGGCAAATCACGATCCTGGCGCCGGATCACGTGAAGCTGGCGCGGGGGTCTCGCTTTCTGGTCAGGTCTCGATACGCTGCGCACTTGACAAATCACATGCCGAAACACAGGGAGGGACGGCATGGGTGAAGATTCACGTGCGCGCGGGCTGGACAACACGGACAGATCGCTGATCGCCTTGCTGCAGCAGGACGGCCGGGCTTCGTTCACCGCGCTCGCGAAAGCGGTCGGGCTCTCGGAGGGAGCGGTCCGCCAACGGGTGCAACGGCTCCTGCGCGACGACCTCATGCAGATCGTCGCGGTGACCGACCCGGCCAACGTCGATCTGACGAGGCAGGCGATGGTCGGGATCAGCGTCGACGGCGCTGATCCGCGCACGGTCGCCGACAAGCTGTCCGAGCTGCCGAACGTGCACTACGTCGTGTTGTGCGCCGGGCGCTACGACTTGCTGGCCGAAGTCGTCTGCCGGGACGACGACCACATGCTCGAAGTGCTGGGCGAGGAGATCCGCAAGATCGACGGCGTGTCCGGGACCGAGCTGTTCGTCTACCTGAAGCTGGCCAAGCAGAACTACGCCTGGGGCCGGCTCACCGCATAGCCCCTCGTGAGTGAGAAACAGGGCCGGAACACTGTTTCTCACTCACGAGCCGCTACTGGAACCGGCGGTGGCCGGCCCGCGCGGGCACCCGCCTCGGCGAGCCCGGCCAGCGCCGCCGGGAGCGGATCCCGGTGCAGCACCCCGAGGCGCTGCGTGGCCCGGGTGAGCGCGACGTACAGCTCGGCCGCGCCGCGCGCGCCCCCGGCCAGGATCCGCGCGGGCTCGACGACGAGGACCGCGTCGAACTCCAGGCCCTTGGTCGCCGACGGCGGGACCGTGCCCGGTACGCCGGGCGGCCCGATGACGACGCTGGTGCCTTCGCGCCCGGCCTCGTCGCGGTCGAATTCGTCGATGGCGGCCGGGAGTTCGTCGTCCGTGACCCGGCGGGACCACGGCCGGACCCCGCTCGCCCGCACGGATTCCGGCGGCCGCGCGGCCGGCGCGAACTCCGCGAGCAGCGCGCCGGCGACGGTCATGATCTCCGCCGGCGTCCGGTAGTTCACGGTCAGCTCCCGGTACACCCACCGGTCGGCGACGTAGGGCGCCAGCACCGGCCCCCACGCCGTCGCCCCGGCCGCGCTGCGGCGTTGCGCCAGGTCGCCGACGATCGTGAAGGACCGGCTCGGGCACCGCCGCATCAGCGTCCGCCAGTCCATTTCGGACAGTTCCTGCGCCTCGTCGACGACGACGTGCCCGTACGTCCAGTCCCGGTCGGCGGCCGCGCGCTCGGCGAGGTCGCGCGTGTCGCGCTCGCCGAACCGGTCGGCCAGGTCCTCGGCGTAGAGCAGATCGGTGGCGACCAGGCCGAGGTCTTCGTCCTGTTCCTCGCGATCCAGCTTGATGAGGTCCATGACGCCTTCGGCGTACTCCGCCTCCTCCTCCGCCCGGCGGCGCGCGGCGGCGCGGTCGGCCGAGTCGTCCCGGCCGAGCAGGTCGACCAGCTCGTCGAGCAGCGGCACGTCCGAAACCGTCCAGGCCGCGTCGTCCGCACGGAACAGCGCCGGGTCGGCGCCGGCGGCCTCGAGCCGGCGGGGCGACATGTACAGCGGTGCCAGCAGCGTCTCCGGCGTCAGCTCCGGCCACAGCGCGGCGAGCGTCGCGTCGAGGTCTTCGTGCTCGGCCAGCTCGTCGAGGACGTCGGCGCGCAGGTCGGCCCAGGCCCCGCGGTCCTCCCGGGTCAGCCAGCCCTCGCCGATCCGCGCGACGGCCCGCTCGGCGAGGATCGCCACGACGTGCTCGCGGAAGACCGCGCGGGCCTCGTTGTGCGGCAGCCCGGACCGGCGTGCTTCGAGCCGGGCTTCGTCCGCGACGTCACCGTCGAGCTCGACGGTGACGTCGGCCAGCTCGACCGGCACCGGTTCGTCCGGCACCTTCTGCCGATCGGCCACCGCCGCGGCCAGCACGTCGAGGATCTCCAGCGATCCCTTGAGTTTCGCCAGCTCCGGCTCGTCTTCGGCCGTGACGCTCAGGCCGGGCACGAGGTCGCCGGTGGTCTGGAAGACGACGTCGGACTCCCCGAGCGAGGGCAGCACCCGGCCGATGTGGTCGAGGAACAGCGGGCTCGGCCCGACCACCAGCACGCCGCTGCGCGACATCCGTTCGCGCTGCGTGTAGAGCAGGTACGCGACGCGGTGCAGCGCGACGGCCGTCTTGCCGGTACCCGGTCCACCTTCGACGACCAGCACGCCCGAGTGGCCGAGCCGGATGATCTCGTCCTGCTCGGTCTGGATCGTCGCGACGATGTCCCGCATGCCCTCGCCGCGCGGCGCGTTGACGGCCGCGAGCAACGCCGCGTCCCCGCGCTCGCTGGAACATGCCTGGGGGTACGACCCCCCAGACCCCCCGAAATCGTCGGTGTGCGGGCGGCCGAGGACTTCGTCGGTGAAATCGACGACCTCGCGCCCCAGAGTGTGGAACTGACGGCGGCGGCGCATGTTTTCCGGCGTCGCCGCGGTGGCGACGTAGAACGGCCTTGCCGCCGGCGCCCGCCAATCCAGCAGAAGGGGTTCGTAGTCGTTTTCGCCGTCGAAGAGACCGATCCGGCCGATGTAGCGGATTTCGCCCGAAAGGGCGTCCAACCGGCCGAAGCAGAGCCCGTTGTCGGCGACGTTCAGCCGGACGGCCTCCCGGGCCCGGACGCGCACGTCCGCGTCCCGCTCCACCAGCGTGGTTCCCGGTTCCCCGAGCGCCCGGCGGTAGCGGGCGCGCGCCTGTTCACGTTCGCGGTCGAGGCGCGCGTACAGCCCGGTGACGTACGCGCGTTCGGCCCGCAATTCCTCGTCGTACCCCTGGTTTGACAAATTCCCCTCACAGCGGTTAGACTGAAGCTACAATCGGCGGGTCTTCCTGTTTATTTCGGAAGGCACGTCGATTTTTTATTGTCCACCCGCTGTCAAGCCCCCTATCCGGGCGTGAATGACCAGCGGTACTGTGCGCGCATGAGCGGTCCGCGGGTGTTCCGGCTGATCCAGCCCGTCGACGACATCGAGATCGCGGTCGCCTTCTACGAGCGGGTTCTCGGCCACCGCGGCGAACGGATCGCGGTCAACCGGCACTACTTCCCCTGCGGCGACGTCGTGCTCGCCTGCGTCGAGGCGCCGCTCGACCACCGCGAACCGCGGCCGCGGCGGGACCCGCGGATCGTCTACCTCGCGGTCGACGACGTCGACGAGACGTTCCGGCTGGTGCGCGCCGCCGCGCCGCGCTGGATGGACGACGCAATCGAGACCCAGTTCTGGGGCGAACGGTCCTTCTACGCGGACGACCCGTTCGGCAACCCGCTCTGCTTCGTCCAGGAGGACACGCGCTACGTGGGCGGCTCCGCCGGCTGATCGCCGTTGGCGGGGTGCATCCGGATCGGCATGACGAACCAGAGGATCCCGAAGAGCAGCACGCACAGCACGCCCATGATGATCATGGCGATCTCGCCGTAGACGACCTTGGCGATCAGCGCGACGGTCGACGTGATCGCCAGGGCCAGGCACACCAGGCCGACCAGCACGAGCCGGTTGCCGGCGGTCAGGATCCGTTCGCGGCTGCCCGTGCGGAACAGGAGCCGGTGCCACGCCGCGGGCGCGGTCAGCAGCGCCGTCGCCGCGACCGCGAGCGCCACCGCGGACAGGTGCAGCGCCTTCTCGAAGCCGCTGGCGTCGTGGAACCGGTCGGTGAACACCACCGAAAGCAGGAACCCGAAGAGGATCTGCACCCCGGCTTGGGCAACACGCAGCTCCTGCAGCAGTTCGCCGACGTTGCGGGTCAGCTGCTCGTTGCGGGTTTCGCCGGTGTGTTCAGCCACGGAAAAACGATACGTGGACTCCGTCACCGCCACCCGCTGGGAAGCGAAGGTTGCTTTCCGCTCAGGAGTGCGGACTTTCGGTGGCCGCCAGCAAGCGCTGCCCGAGAGCGCGGACCGCCTCCCGGAGTTCGGGACAGCGCACGACCCGGAACGGCGCGGGGCTCCGGGCGAGCTGCTCGGCGTACCAGGCGGGATTGCTGGTGCTGCCGGTCAAGCGGGTCGTCTCGTCGCCGAGGCGCTCGAGCCGGCCGACGGCGCGGGGCAGGCACCGGCTGGCCAGGTCGAGGGGCGCGTCGATGACGACCTCGGCGTCGTACTCCCAGCCGACGGCGAGGTGTTCCTCGATCGTGGCGACCGGGTCGAGGTCGCGGGGTGGCTCGAAAGTGTGCTCCAGGATGCCGGCGCCGCGGACCCGGTCGATCCGGTACGCCCGCCGCTCGCCCGTCGGGTGCTTGCGGCACAACAGGTACCAGCGGCCGTGCCGGACGACGACGGCCCACGGCTCGACGTCGCCGGTCCACTCGGTGCCGGCCTCGGAGCGGTAGCCGAGGCGGACCCGCCGATGGTCGGCGCAGGCCTGCACGAGGGCGGCGGTGGTGTCGGGGTCCGGCCGCGCGGCGGCGGGGTCCGGCGCGGGGGCGGTGGTCCGCCGGACGGCCTCGGCCTGCGCGGCGACCGGCTCGGGGAGCGCCTGCACGATCTTGCCGAGGGCGCCGCCGACCAGGGTGGCGGGATCGTCGGCGTCGTGGTGGCCGTCGAGCACCGCCATGACCAGGCCGAGGGCCTCGGCGGGGCTGAACGTCAGGGGCGGCAGCCGCAGGCCGCGTCCGACCCGGTAGCCGCCGTAGGGCCCGCGGACGGAGGCGACCGGGATACCGGCCTCGCGCAGGATGCCGACGTAGCGCCGGGCGGCCCGTTCGGACACGCCGAGCTTGCCGGCGAGCCGGTCCGCGGTGATCCCTGGACTGGCCTGAAGGAGTTCGAGGGTGCGCAGCGCCCGCGCCGTCGGGCTCGTGTCCGTCATGGGAATTCCCGATTCCGGAAGTGGATCGTCCGGAACCGATCCTAAGCTCCGCGGCCATGACCGACACAGAGGCGACGCTCGTGGTGGACGGAGACGAGATCTCGACGCTGTTGAGCACGCTCGAACGCATCCGGCGCACCTTCGCCTGGAAGTGCGGGGGCCTCGACGCGGACGGGCTCCGCGTCACCACGGCGGCGAGCACGATGACGCTGGGCGGCCTGCTCAAGCACCTCGCCTTCGTCGAGGCCGACTGGTTCGCCGTCAAGCTGCGCGGCGAGCCGATCGGGCCGCCGTGGGACACCGCCGAGCCGGGCTCGGAGTGGTCGACAGCTGCCGGCGAGCGTCCGGAGGAGCTGTACGCCCTCTGGGACGCGGCGGTCGTCCGGTCGCGCGCGATGGTCGCCGCCGCCCTGGCCGAGGGCGACGCCGGCCAGGCCGGCCGCTTCACCTGGCCCGACGGGCGCACGCCGAACCTGCGGCGGATCATCGCGGACATGATCGAGGAGTACGCGCGCCACACCGGTCACGCCGACCTGCTCCGCGAAGCCGTGGACGGCCTGGTGGGCGAGGACGCGCCGGCGTGACGGCGGCCGTCACCGTCGTCCCGGCCAACGAGGCGTCGTGGGACGACGTCGCCGCGGTCTTCGGGACCGCCGACTACCCCGGCCGCTGCCAGTGCCAGCGGTTCAAGGTCGCCGGCTGGATCTGGCGCGACTCCACGCAGGAGCAGCGCACCGCCATGCTGCGGGCCCAGACCGCCTGCGGCGAGCCGGACGCCGCCACGAGCGGGCTCGTGGCCTACGTCGACGGCGAGCCGGCCGGCTGGGTCGCCGTCGAGCCGCGGACCGCCTACCCCAAGCTGCGCGGCTCGCGCGTCCCGTGGACCGGCCGCAGCGAGGACAAGGACGACGACGGCGTCTGGGCGGTGACGTGCTTCGCCATCCGCAAGGGCTACCGCGGCCGCGGCCTCACCTACCCGCTCGCCCGAGCCACCATCGGCTTCGCCCGCGAACGCGGGGCCCGCGCGCTCGAGGCGTACCCGATGATCACCCAGCCGGGCAAGGAGATCACGTGGGGCGAGCTGCACGTCGGCGCTCGCCAGGTGTTCGCCGACGCCGGGTTCGAAGAGGTCAGCCACCCCACGCCGCGACGCGTCGTGATGCGTATTGAATTGTCTGCTGTGGACTGACCCTCACCACCCCCAGGAGCGGTCGGGCACCACGCGGATGCGGACGGAGTACTCGGCGTCGAACGCGTCCGGCGTCGCGAACCCGATGGCCTCGTAGGACGGGCCGTACTTGTCGAGGTAGCCCGGCGCTTCGGACGCCTTGCCCTCCTCGACGCGCGCCTTCCCGTTGACGACGAGGATCGCGCCGCCGTTTTCGTCTCCGTTGAGGTGGAAGCTCACCTCGGGGTTCGCTTCGAGGTGCCGAAGCTTCGCGGTGTCCGGCTTGCTGAACACCAGGATGTCGTCGCCCTCGAGCACGAACCACACCGGCCGCGGCGCGGGCCGCCCCTTCGGCGTGACGGTGGTCAGCCAGCCGATCTTCTCCGCGGCGCGGTCGGCGAGTTTCGGTTCTGCCATCGGTGTGCCCCCTGGTCGTCGGTCGTGTGATCCAGGTAACCACGAGGCACCGACAATTTCTTCCCGCGTCTACTCCCGCGTCAGCGCGAAGCGACGAGCCGGGCGTACCGCGTCCCGGCCGCGAGCAGCACCAGCCCCGCGCCGAGGAACGCACCGACCCGCGCCAGGCCGTCCAGCGCGGCCAGGTCGAACAGCACCAGCTTGAGCACCGCGGCGCCGACCAGGACCAGCCCGCTCACGCGCAGCCCGACCACGGCGATCCCGCGCAGCAGCAGCACGAGCGCCGCGATCGTCCAGGACACCGTGATCAGCGCGTGGCCGAGGAGGAAGCCGGTGCGACCGGGGACGGCCAGCAGCGACGCGCAGAGCACGACCCCGGCGGCGCCGTAGAGCGCGGAAACCCCGGCGACGAGCCAGATCGGCAGGTCGTCGGCCGGCCCGCGGAAGACCGCCAGCCGCACCGCGGCCCACGGCAGCGCGACCGAAACCGCGAGGATCAGCAGGGCGACCGCGAGCGCGCCGGCAACGTCACCGGCCGGCCGGATCCGGTACACCATCAGCAAAGCGGGCGTGACGTCGAAGAACACGCCGATCAGGCCACCGATCGTCGCGAAGCCGAGCGCGGCCCCCAGCGCGAACTTGTTTCGTCCGCCGACCGCGGCCAAGACGAGCAGCAGCGCCTCGCCGAGCAGCACCGCGGCGCGGGCCGGCCCGTCGAACTGCGTGACGGTGGCCTGCAGGATCGCCAGCAGCCCGGCGAGCCCGGCCAGCTGCCCGGCGAGACCCGGCCACCAGCGGCGCGCCGCCCAGACGGCCAGGAGGACGACCCCGGCCCCGGCCGCGACGGGCACGGCCTGGACCTTGGGCAGCAGCAGCGCCGCGACCAGCGCCGGGACGACCGCCGTCGCCAGCACGGACAGCGCGGCGGGATCGTTCTCGCGGCGGCGCAGGACGATCAGCGCGAGCACGATGCCGACGATGCCCGCACCGAGCGCCGCGGCTGTGTTCTGCCAGGTCCCGTGCGCGACCGCGGTGCTGATGACGGAGGCGAACAGCGGCGGCACCCCGGCGGCGAGCGTCAGCGACGACCAGTCGCGGCGCAGCTGCACCGGCGCCGTCGCGAGCTGGACCATCAGCAGGAAGGCGACGAGCTCCGGGGTGAACCCGCGGGTGATCATCGGCGCGCACACGCCGCAGCCGACGACGACCACGGAAGCCAGCAGCGGCGACTCCCAGCGCAGGGCCACGAGCAGCCCACCGACGGCGATAGCGAGGCCCGCGGCGAGCCCGGCGAGCACCGGAAGGAAGTCGTACAGCGACGTCGCGGCGACGGCGTCCAGGTAGAGCGTCGCGATGCCGGTCCAGGCCAGGGCGAACGCCCCGGTGCGGCCGGCGGGCTTGCGGTGCAGCCAGACGCCGGCGCCGGTCAGCGCGAGCCCGAAGGCGGCGCCGACGAGCACGCGCGGCAGCGGCCCGAGCCAGCCCCGCTGGACGGCCAGCACGAGCAGCAGGACGACACCGAGCAGCGTCACAGCCCCGCCGACCCAGGCCAGGACGCGGCTGCCCGCGCCCTCCTTGCCGAGCTTTTCGCCGAGCGTCTGGCGCGGCGGGGCGGGCAGGTAGGGCGAGGGCGGCGGGACGTAGTGCTGCCGGGGCGGCTGCCAGGGGTTCTGAGGCCACGGCGGCGGCATCTGCTGCTGCGGCTGCTGGGGCCACGGTTGCGGCTGGGGTTGCGGCTGAGGCTGGGGCGGCGGCTGCTCGGCCGTCTTGGGTTGCTCAGCCTGAGGCTGCTCAGCCTGCTTGGGCTGCTCGGCCTCTTTCGGCTGGTCGGCCTGGACGGTCCGCAGTTCGGAGCCCACCACGGCGAGACGACGCCCCAGGTCGTCGATCTCGCCGGCGAGCCGGAGGAGCACATCTGCTTCGGTGGTCATACCGGACAGAGTCACCCACAAGGGGACTCCGGCGGATCCGTAGCACTACTCAACCGCAGTGAGTACCCGGTCCATGGTCGTCATGATCGAGACGGTCTCGTCGAGCGGCATGAGCGGGCTCTCCGTCTCGCCGGCGGCCAGCAGCCTCGCCACTTCGTCGGCCTGGTGCCGCAGGCCACGGCCCTCATCGACGTACTCGAAGCGGCTTCGCTCGCCTACGCGCGGGATGAGTGTGAAGGATGCGGGCGCGTAGAACGGCCCGTCGATCTCGATGCGCCCGTCGGTGCCGACGATGGATGCCGTGGTCGGCGAAGCCGCGCTCAACGTGCAGCTCAGCACGGCCTGCGCCCCGCTCGCGTAGCCGAACAGCATCGACGTCTGCGCGTCGACGCCGGTGAAGGCCGGCGTCACCATGGCGGCGACGCGATCGGGCGTGCCGAGCACCATCGACGCGAACGAAACCGGGTAGATCCCCAGGTCGAGCAGGGCGCCACCGCCGAGTTCGGGGGCGAACAGCCGGAAGGCGGGGTCTTCGGCGAACCACTGCCCGTGGTCGGCGGTGACGGTGACGACATCGCCGAGGCTCGGCAGCAGCCCGCGGAGGTGCCGGACGTGCGGCAGGAAGCGCGTCCACATGGCTTCCATGAGGAAGAGGTTGTTCTCCCGCGCCAGTCCGGCGAGGTCACGCGCCTCTTCGGCGTTCATCGTGAACGGCTTCTCGACCAGCACGGGCTTGCCGGCCTCGAGCGCGAGGCGCGCGTTGCCGTGGTGCAGGGGGTGCGGCGTGGCGACGTAGACGATGTCGACGTCCGGATCGTTGGCGAGGGCTTCGTAGCTGCCGTGCCGGGCCGGGATGCCTCGCTGCTCGGCGAAGACGCCGGCGCTTTCGGCCGTGCGCGACCCGACCGCGGCGACGACGCCGGAGCCGGTCAGCTCGAGGTCTTCGGCGAAGGACTTGGCGATGCCGCCGGTCCCCATGATTCCCCAGCGCAGGGGCTTGTCGGTCATGCTCCGAACCCTACGTGCCGGGCTGTCGGCAAAAGCACGGTGGAAGTCCGCGCACCCGGTCGGGCAGGGTGGAGGTTCCCGAGTCGAGCGGAGGCTCGCCGTGCCTCGTCGCCGTGTTCCCGAACGCGCCACGCCCGTCGGCGCCGGCCGGATCTTCCTGCCGGTGATGCTGGTCGTCTTCGGCCTGGGCACGCTGGCGCTCCTGGTCGCCGCGATCAGGGTGCTGGCCGGCGACCTCGGCCACGGCGGCGATCCGTCGCCGTGGTTCGTGCTGTCGGTGTTCGCGACGGCGGTCCAGCTGGCCGGCGTCGTCGCGCTCGGCTTCCGCCGCCGCTGGGGCGCGAAGGTGCTCGCGGCGGCGTTCGCGGCGAGCGTGCTGCTGGACTTCACCGCGCTCACCGGGTTGACCACCGGAACGGTCCTGATCAAGATCATCGTGGCCGGCCTCCTGGCCACGGCGATCCTGGTCCGCTGGGACGACCTCGTGGCTTGACGGCCCCTGGTCGACGTGATCGACACCACAGGCGACAATGGAGGACGTGACCGCCACCCTGAGCAAGCCCGCCCTGAAGATCGGCCCCTACCAGGTCGATCCCCCAGTGGTGCTCGCTCCGATGGCCGGCATCACCAACGTCGCCTTCCGGCAGCTCTGCCAGGAGTACGGCGCCGGCATCTACGTGTGCGAAATGATCACCGCGCGGGCCGTCGTCGAACGGCACCCCGGGACCATGCACATGATGACCTTCGGGGCCGACGAGAAGCCCCGGTCCATGCAGCTCTACGGCGTCGACCCGAAGACCATGGCCGAAGCCGTCCGGATCATCGTCGGCGAGGGCCTCGCCGACCACATCGACTCCAACTTCGGCTGTCCCGTCGCGAAGGTGACGCGCAAGGGCGGCGGGGCGGCGCTGCCGTTCAAGCGGAAGCTGTTCGAGGCGATCGTCCGGGAGTCGGCTCGCGCGGCGGGCGACGTGCCGTTCACGGTCAAGTTCCGCATCGGCATCGACGACGACCACCGCACGTTCCTCGACGCCGGCCGCATCGCCGAGGCCGAGGGCGCGGCCGCCGTCAGCCTGCACGCGCGCACCGCCGCGCAGCGCTACTCCGGCCAGGCCGACTGGACCAAGATCGCCGCCCTCAAGGAAGCCGTCACGAGCATCCCGGTGCTCGGCAACGGCGACATCTTCTCTGCCGCCGACGCCCTGCGCATGGTCGCCGAGACGGGCTGCGACGGCGTCGTCGTCGGCCGCGGTTGCCTGGGCCGGCCTTGGCTGTTCGGCGAGCTGGAGGCGGCGTTCGCGGGCCGCCCGCTGCCGACCCCGCCCAACCTGGGCGAAGTGTCGCGCGTCCTGCGCCGCCACGCCGAGCTGCTCATCCAGCACGACGGCGAGACCAAGGCCCTGCGCGACCTGCGCAAGCACATGGCCTGGTACTTCATGAACTTCCCGGTCGGCTCCGAACTGCGCCGCGGCTTCGCGATGGTGTCCAGCCTGACCGAACTCGACGACCTCATCGGCCGCCTCGACCACGACGCCCCGTTTCCCGCGAACGCCGATGGCCCCCGGGGGCGTCAGGGCTCCCCGGGCAAGGTCACGCTGCCGCACGGCTGGCTGGACGACCCGGACGACGACTGCGTGCCGGAGGCGGAAGACATGCACTCCGGCGGCTGAGTACGTGAAGAACCTGCGACTTCATCAGGTTCCGCGTAAACACGTTCGGCCGCTACCGCCGGGACAGCCAAACCGGGAAGCTGAGCGTCCGGTCTCGCGCTTTCGTGCGCAGAGGCGGTTTTGAAGGGAGCTCCGATGACCTGACCACCCCGGATGACCCGAGACTGCCGCACTCCTCTCACAGGTGAGGTGTGTCCGCAGAAGGGTCTGGTGGTTGGGATGGGGCAACTCGGCATCATCGGCGGGGCGGTCACAGCCATTCTTTTGGTAGCTCGCTTCGCGTTGCTGGCAGCCGTATCGCTGTGGTCGCTCAAGGCCGACCGGGCCGGACGCGCCCACGCGCTCGCGCTCATCCGCCTTCTCAAGCCGGGTCGCGGCGCCAAGGACCGCTCGCCGTAAGGGAGGCGGCCGCACAGGGCCGCAAAACCGGCTCACGCAGCCGCCGCCCGGGCAGGATCCAACCGAACCCGGCTGAGCTGCAGCAGGCTGAACCCGAACAGCAGCACCCCCAGCGGGACGTGCACGACCGTCACGTGCGCGATGCCCAGCACCACCTGCGCCAGCACGAGCCCGAGGAACACGGTCGCGGAAACGATCGGCCCAGGTGGGCCGCCGCCAGGACGCCACGCCAGGACCGCGGCCACCACGTGCACCATCGCCACCACGAACACCGTGTACGCCGCCGCGCTGTGCAGTGAATGCCCGTTGGGCGTGGTCAACAGCAGGCCGGCGGTGACCGGCGAGAGGAACACGGCCAGGGTCTGCAGGCTGATCGTGAAACGCAGAAATGTCGCCATACCTCTACGACGACGTGGCCGCGCCGGACGTGAGGTCGTGACATCTGTAATCCCCTGATCGTGGCGGATCGCATCCTTGCCGGACCCCGGATCGCGACACGCTCTTCCCATGACGAACGACAACGGCCCCGGCTCCCTGATCCAGACGCTCGGCATCGAGATCGCCGTCCCGCTCGGCGTCTACTACGGACTCCACTCGCTCGGCGCGAACGACTTCACCGCGCTCGCCCTCTCCGGCGTCTTCCCGCTGGCCCGGACGCTCTTCCAGTTCGCCAAGCACCGCACCCTCAACGGCCTGGCCCTCGTCGTCCTCGTGACCAACGTCATCGGCATGCTGCTGACCTTCGTCGCCGGGGATGCCCGCATGATGATCGCCAAGGACTCGATCGGGAGCGGGATCACCGGGCTCGTCATCCTGATCTCCGCGTTCACCGCGCAGCCGATCATGACGAAGACCCTGCGCCCGTTCCTCACCCACGGCAAGGCCGACCACGAAGCGGCCTGGGAACGCCTGCGGGCGGACAAGAGGTTCGGCACCGTCCTGCGGCGCGGCAGCTTCGTCTGGGGCGTCGGGTTCATGCTCGAGAGCGCCGCACGCGTGGTCGGCGCCTTCACACTGCCCATCTCGACCATGGTGTGGCTGAGCACGGTCATCTTCGTGGCTTCGTTCGCGGTGATCATGGTGGTCGCCGGGGTGTCCGCGAAGGAGGCCGGTGAGATGGTCGGCCGCGAGGCGCAGTCCAAGCCGCTCGTCGCCGCTTGACCAGCACGAACGCAGCGTGTACAGGTGTGTACATGTACAGCAAGCGGCAGCAGCTCGTCGGCGACCTCTCCGACCTGATCCGCTCGGGCCGGCTCGCCCACGGTGAGCGTCTCCCCGGCGAGAACCAGCTCGCCGAGCAGTACCAGGTCAGCCGCGGCACCGTCCGCAGCGCCCTCTCCGAGCTCCAGCAGCTCGAGCTCATCTCCACCCAGGCCGGCGTCGGGTCGTTCGTCACCTTCGACGGCGTCCAGCTCGACCAGCGGCTCGGCTGGGCCCGCGCCCTCGCCGACGCCGGGGCGCCCGTCACCACCCAGCTCCTCGGCATCGAGACCGTCGAAGACCGGGCCCTCGAAGAAGAATTCGGCGAGAAGACCTACGTCGCCGTGCGGCGGCTGCGGCGGGAGCACGACCGCGGCGTCTCGCTCGAGACCGCCACGGTCTCCGCCGCCGGCCCGCTCGCCGACCTCCCCGAAACCGGCCTGCGGGACGGCTCCCTCACCAAGACCCTCGAAGCCGCCGGGCGGATCTCCGTCGGCGGCGACCAGTGGATCAGCACCCAGCGCCTCGACGCCGCCGACGCCGAGCTCCTCGGCCGCGACGTCGGCGAGCTCTTCCTCCGCGCCGAACGCACTTCGGTCGACGTCGAAGGCCGGCTCGTCGAGCGGGTCGTCAGCCTGCTGGACCCGGACCGGTTCCAGTTCCACCTCACCTTCGGACACCGGTGAACGCGCGGGACCGGGCGCTCGGCGCGTTCACCGGGCTCGCCGTCGGCGACGCGCTCGGCATGCCGACGCAGTCCATGTCCCGCGCCGCCATCGCCGCCGCCTACGGGCCGGTCACCGGCCTGCTCACCGCCGTCGCCGAGCAGCCGGTCGCGCCGTCGATGCCCGCCGGTTCGGTCACCGACGACACCGAGCAGGCCGTTCTGCTGGCCCGCCTGCTCATCGACGGCCGCGGCACCGTCGAGCCGCACGTCTTCGCCGACGCCCTGCTCATCTGGGAGGCGGACATGATCCGCCGCGGCTCCGCGGACCTCCTCGGGCCGTCGACGAAACGCGCGCTCTCGCGGCTCCAGGACGGCGTCCCCGCCGAAGAAGCCGGCCGCACCGGGACGACCAACGGCGCCGCCATGCGCGTCACGCCGGTCGGCATCGCGACCCCCGTGGACGACCTCCCCACGCTGGTCGACGCCGTCGCCGCGACCGCGCGCGTCACGCACAACACCAGCCTCGGCATCGCGTCCGCCGCCGCGGTCGCCGCCACCGTGTCCGCCGGGGTCGAGGGCGCGAGCCTGGCCGAAGCGCTCGACGCGGGCGAGCGCGCGGCCGTCGTCGGCGGGGAGCGCGGGCACTGGGCGCCCGGCGGGGAGATCGCCGCCCGGATCGGCTGGGCCCGCGGCTGGGTGCGGGGCATGGCTCCGACCGCCGTCGCCGACGCGGTCGCCCGTGTGATCGGCACGTCGGTCGCGTCGCAGGAGTCCGTCGTCGCGGCGTTCGCGCTGGCCGAGGCCATGGGCGACGACCCGCCGGCGGCGCTGCGCCTGGCCGCCGGGCTCGGCGGCGACACCGACACGGTCGCGGCGATCTGCGGCGCGATGCTCGGCGCCGCGCACGGCGTGGGTGCGTTCCGGCCCGACGTCGTCGAGACTGTGCTGCACGTGAACCGGCTCGAATTCGGGCCGCTCGTCGACGAGCTGCTCGCCCTGCGACGGCGGACCGGGCAGCGTCGGACCACCTACTGACCCAGGGACGGGCCATGACCGAAGCGGGCACCCGGAAGCTCAAGGTGGAGACCAACGGCCTCGACGTCATCGACGACGCCGAACGCCGCGGCCGGCCGCGGCAGCTGTTCTGGCCGTGGTTCGGCGCGAACGTGTCGGTGCTGGGGCTGAGCTACGGCTCGTTCACCCTCGGCTTCGGCATCTCGTTCTGGCAGGCGCTGGTCGCCGGCGTGGTCGGCATCCTGTTCTCGTTCCTGCTGTGCGGGTTCATCGCGATCGCGGGCAAACGCGGGTCGGCGCCGACGATGCTGCTCTCGCGCGCGGCCTTCGGCGTCCGGGGCAACCGGCTGCCGTCGGCGATCTCGTGGCTGCTCACGGTCGGCTGGGAAACCGTGCTCACCGCGCTTGCGACGCTCGCGACGTCGACGGTCTTCGAACGGCTCGGCTGGGGCGGCGGGACCCCGACGAAGGTGGTCGCGCTGGTCGTCGTGGCCGCGCTGACCGTCGCCGCCGGCGTGCTCGGCTTCGACGCGATCATGAAGCTGCAGACGTGGATCACCTGGATCACCGGCGTGCTCACGGTCGTCTACGTGGTTCTGGTCGCCGGCGACGTGCATTGGGAAGCCGTCAGCGCGCTGCCGTCCGGCTCGGCGCAGCAGTGGGTCGGCGCGCTGGTGTTCCTGATGACGGGGTTCGGCCTCGGCTGGGTCAACGCGGCCGCGGACTACTCGCGCTACCTGCCGCGGTCGTCGTCGAGCCGCGGCGTGGTCGGCTGGACGACGTTCGGCGCGTCGGTGGCGCCGCTGGTGCTGCTGGTGTTCGGGCTGCTGCTGGCAGGCTCGTCGACCGAGCTGAACGGCGCCATCGCGAAGGACCCGATCGGCGCGCTGACGACGTTGCTGCCGCTGTGGTTCCTGGTGCCGTTCGCGCTCGTCGCGGTGCTCGGCCTGGTCGGCGGCGCGGTGCTGGACATCTACTCGTCCGGGCTGGCGCTCCTGTCGGCCGGGCTGCGCGTGCGGCGGCCGGTGGCGGCGTTCGTCGACGGCGTGCTCATGGTGGCGGGCACGATCTACATCGTGTTCTTCGGCGGCGAATTCCTCGGGCAGTTCCAGGGTTTCCTGGTGACGCTGGGCGTGCCGGTGGCGGCGTGGTGCGGCGTGATGCTCGCGGACGTCCTGCTGCGCCGGCGCGACTACGCCGAGCGCGACCTGTTCGACCCGGCCGGCCGCTACGGCGACGTCCGGCCCGGGCCGATCGCGCTGGTCCTGGTGGCGACGGCGCTCGGCTGGGGCCTGGTCACGAACACCGCGGCCGGCTGGCTGGCGTGGCAGGGCTACCTCCTGGAGCCGTTCGGCCTCGGCGGACGCGACGGCTCGTGGGCGTACGCGAACCTCGGCGTCCTCGTGGCGCTGGTGCTCGGTTTCGTGGTCACTTTGCTTACGCGGCACCGCGTCCGCGCGCAGGAGGCGGCGTGAGGTCGGTCCTGGCGGTCATCGACCTGCAGAACGTGTTCGCCACCCCGGCGAGCGAATGGTTCACCCCGCGCTTCGCCGAGATCCTCCCGCCGATCCACCGCCTGGTGACGGCGTTCGGCAACGACGTCGTCTTCACACGCTTCATCGCGCCCGCGCACCCGGAAGGGGCGTGGAAGCAGTACTACGAGCAGTGGCCGTTCGCGTTGCGGTCACCGGATGACCAGCTGTACCAGGTGATCCCCGAGTTCGACCCACCATCCACAGTGGACGCGACAACGTTCGGCAAGTGGACCCCGCGCCTGGCGACCCGGGTCGGCGGCGCCCGCCTGGTGCTGGCGGGAGTGTCGACGGACTGCTGCGTGCTGTCGACGGCACTGGCCGCGGCGGACGCGGGCGTGTCGGTGACGGTGGTGTCCGACGCGTGCGCGGGCGTGGACGACGAGAGCCACACGAAGGCGCTGGACATCATGCGGCTGTACGGGCCGTTGGTGAAGGTGGCCACGACGGACGAGGTGCTGGGCTAGGGTCGGCTCGGTGAGCCTCGAAGCCTCGGCGATCGCGTTGACGACAGCGGTGGTGAAGGCCGCCGCGAAGATCTGGCTGGGTGACCGCCCGATCGCCGCCGACGCCTCGGCCAAAGTGTTCGACCTGCTGGAGAAGCAGGTCACCGGCCTCAACGACCGCCGCAAGCTGCGTTTGCTGTTCACGAACCTCGAGTCCCGCGTCGCCGACCGGCTGTTGCCGTTCATCGAGGTCGAGTTCCGCGCGCTGCCGGAGAACGAGCGGGCGGCCGCGGTCGAGGCGGCGCACGAAACGTTCGACCGCGCGGCTCTGACGGACGACGACCTGTTCGACGCCGACCTCGACGCGGGCTACTTGTACCGCTACCTGCTGAGGACCGTCACCGGCGTCACCGCACTCCTCTCGGCCGACGCGACGCAGCTGTACCAGCGGGTGCTGCGGGAGTGCTGCGCGTACCTGGTGCAGGTGACGAGCACCTTGCCCCGCTTCCAGCCGGGCGCGCTGATCGAGGTGCTGCGCCGTGAGACGGAGATTCTCGAGACGGTCCGCAACGTCTTGGCGGCGCTTCCGGAACGGCGCCACCCGGACGACTTCGCGGCGGACTTCCGGCGTCAGGTCGTCACGGCGCTGGACCGGATGGCGCTGTTCGGCGCCGGCCTGACCGACGCGACCCGGTTGTACCCGCTGTCGGTCGCGTACTTGAGCCTGAGCGTCACGTCGGACGAAGACGGCGCGACCGGCGACCGCATCGAGCACGTCCTGCCGCGGTCTTCGCGGATCCTGCTGCGCGGCGAGGCCGGCTCGGGCAAGACGACGCTGCTGCAGTGGCTGGCCGTCCAGTGCGCGAGCCGGCAGCTGCAGAACGTCGACGGCTGGGCCGACTTGGAGCCGTTCCTGGTGCGGTTGCGGCGGTTCAGCCAGTCGCCGCTGCCCACGCCGGAACGCTTCCTCGACGAGGTAGGCCGGCACATCGCCGACGAGATGCCACCCGGCTGGGTGCAGCAGCGCCTGCGCCTGGGCCGGGCGGTCCTGTTGGTCGACGGCCTCGACGAGCTCCCGGACGAGCGCCGGCGCGAGGTTCGCGAATGGCTGCGCGAACTCGTCGTGACGTTTCCACAAGCCCGGTTCGTGGTGACCACCCGTCCCGCTGCGGTTGCCCCTGACTGGTTGCGCAACGAGGGATTCACTGAGATCCGGCTGCAGCCGATGACGCGTCGTGATGTCAGCACATTCGTTACGCGCTGGCACGCTGCGCTGCCAGGCGAAGTGCTCGACAGCGAGCGCGACACCCTGCTCACGACCATCGGCGCACGGAGCGCGCTGCGGCGCCTGGCCGAGAACCCGTTGCTGTGCGCGCTCTTGTGCGCCCTGCACCACGAAGGCAATGGGCACCTACCGGACAACCGCATGGAACTCTATGAAGTAGCGTTGCGCATGCTGCTCGACAGCCGCGACATCGAAAGACGGGTCGAATCCCCGTTGCGGCTTTCACTGACCGAGAAGCTTGTGCTGCTGCGCCACCTCGCGTACTGGCTGGTCCGCAACGGCCACACAGACGCCACGGCTACCGACACCGAAGCCAGGATTGCGGCGAAACTGGGTTCGATGGGCCAGATCGGCGTCACCCCGCGCACAGTGTTCCGCCACCTCCTCGACCGCGGCGGAGTGCTACGCGAACCGGTCCCGGGCCGGATCGACTTCATACACCGGACCTTTCAGGAATACCTCGCCGCGCAGGCGGCCGTCAGGGAGGACGACATCGGAGTCCTGATGGCGAACGCGCACCTCGACGAGTGGCGCGAAGTGGTCGTCCTGGCGGCGGGACACGCCCACCCGGCACAGCTCGAACGTCTACTGGACGGGATCCTCAGCTGGGACGCGGACCAACCACGAAGGCTGAAGCTCGATCTGGTGGCGTTGGCGTGCTTGGAAACTTCTCCCGAGCTTAGCGAGCAGTTGCGGAACGAGATCGAAGACCGGGCGAGCACTCTGATCCCGCCGAAAAGCATGGACCAGGCCGAAGCACTGGCCACGGCCGGCGAGTTCGTTCTGGACCTCCTGGACAACGACGAATCCGGCTCGTTTTACGCCCAGTACGTCATCCGAACGGCCGCCCTCATCGGCAGCGCCGGTGCGCTCGACCTGCTCGCCCGTTACGGCGAACGCGAGAACGCCGCCGTAGTGCACGAGCTGATCTCGGCCAGGGAACGGTTCGACCCTGGGGAGTACGCCGAACGTGTGCTGGCCGATTCCCCACTGCACGGCGGTTTTCTCACTGTTGATCATCCGTCGATGGTGGCCGGGCTGGAACACCTGCGTCGGCTCGTGCGGCTGCGGTGCCGGTTCGACGACGGCTATGGGAGGCTCGACTTCGTCCGTGGCCTGCACGGGCTCGTGGCGCTGGAGGTCGCGGACTTAGCTGGGTACGACTTGCCATCCTTGACCGGTACCAGGCTGACCGACCTGGCGCTGACCGGACCGCCGCCCTCGCGGTCGACCGACCTCGCGCCGCTCGCCGGAGTGCGCAGCCTGACCTCGCTCGAAGCGCGGATCGAAAGCCACGGCTGGGCTGCCCTGGCCAAGCTGCCGGCGTTGGAGCACCTGCAGCTGAGCTGGATCTACGACCTGGACCGTCTGGCCGTCCTCACCCCGCTGACAGGCTTGCGATCGTTGTCGCTCGGCAACGTCTTCCGGCTCACTGACCTGAAGCCGCTGAGATTCCTGAGCGGACCCGCTTCACTCAGCTTCCAAGACTGCTACGCCCTCGAGGACATCACGCTGCTCCGGGACTGGGCAGACACGCTGCAACAGCTGCGGATGGTCAACTGTCCTACCATCGACCCCACCCCGATCGGCGATCTGCCCCGGCTGCAAGCGCTGGATCTCACCGGCATCGAGGCTTCCGACTTGTCCATGCTGTCCGCGTTGCGGCGGCTGCGGCACCTCCGGCTGCGCGTGCTGGACACCAAGTCCGACCTGACCCCGCTCGCCGATCTAGGTGAACTCGAGCGGCTGTCGGTCACCGGATCGGGGCAGCTCGATCTGCAGCCGATGGCCGGCCGCTCCGGACTGCGGGTCGAGGTCGGCCCCTACATCGAGCCGGTCGGGGCGGAACTGCTCGGACCGGACTGCACCGTCGAGACCGTCCGGGACCGCTGACACCGGACGTTCAACCAGGGCAAGTAGATTCGGGCCCGTGATCGACCACATCAGCATCCCCACGGAAGCCGGTTCCTTCGACGCCATCGCCGCCGGCCCCGAAGACGGGCGGCCCGTGCTGCTGCTGCACGGCTTTCCCGAGGCCGCCGTCGAGTGGGAGCACCAGGTCGCCACCCTTGGGGTGCTCGGGTACCGGGCCGTCGCGCCGGATCAGCGGGGCTACTCGCCCCAGGTGCGGCCCGAGCAGGCCTCCGACTATTCCATCGACCATCTCGTCGCGGACGTCGTCGCTATTGCCGATCGGCTCGGCTGGCCCGAGTTCGACCTCGTCGGGCACGACTGGGGCGGCGCTGTCGCCTGGTGGACCGCCGATGCGCACCCCGATCGGCTGCGCAGTCTCGCCGTCGTCTCCACGCCGCACCCCGCCGCGCTCGCCGAGGCCATGAAGACCGACGAAGACCAGCACCTGCGGACGCGCTACATGACCGAGTGGCGGCAGACCCGCGTCACCGAGCGCCGGATGCTGGAGAACGACGCCCGCGCGCTGCGGGACATGTTCGAGCGGCGGGTTCCGCTGCACAAGATCGAGGACTACGTGCAGCGGCTGTCCGAGCCGGGCGCGCTCACCGCGGCGCTCAACTGGTACCGCGCCGGCCGGCCGGGCGGGAAGATCGGCAAGGTCTCCGTGCCGACGCTGTACATCTGGAGCACCGAGGACGTCTCGTTCGGCTCGGCCGCCGCGCTCGACACCGCGAACTGGGTCACCGGGCCGTTCCGGTTCGAGATGCTCGAGGACGTCACGCACTGGGCGCCGGAAGAGGCGCCGGAGGCCGTCACGTCGCTCATCGTCGAGCACCTCGACGCGCGGTAACGGCCCGTCACCCGGCCGGGCGGACCGCCGGTAACCCACCCGCCTCGCGGTACGAGGCACTCGGTCCCGTCGTGTTCACTGGGCCTGTGGACATCGCTACCGAACCCGAGACCGAGCAGGTCGTCTTCGTCACCGAAGACGGCGTGCCCACCGGCGAGACCGGTCCGAAGCTGGCCAGTCACCACGAGCACACCCGGTTGCACCTGGCCTTCTCCTGCTACGTCCTGCGACGCGGCGACAACGCCCTGCTGATCACCCAGCGGGCGCTGCACAAGAAGGTCTGGCCGGGGGTCTGGACGAACAGCGTCTGCGGGCACCCGGCACCCGGCGAGCCCCTCGAGGACGCCGTCCGTCGGCGCGCGGCCTACGAGATCGGGCTGCCGTCGCTGTCCGGGCTGCACTGCGTGCTGCCGAGCTATCGCTACCGGACGCCGCCGTTCCAGGGGATCGTCGAGAACGAGTTCTGCCCGGTCTTCGCCGCCTGGGCCGACGCCGAGCCCGAGCCGAACCCGGCCGAGGTCGGCGACTGGCGGTGGGTCAGCTGGGCCGACTACCAAGAGCTACTGAACGACGAGACGGCTAATGTGAGTTACTGGGCCAAGGATCAGTTCTCCCAGCTCAAGGGCATCGAACCCTTCACCGGGCTCTGACGTCACAACTCCGGAGCGTCACTACCGCAGTCCCGTTTGAGCGAAATTCACCTTCGCTCGCACCCGTGCCTCAAGAGCGGCCTTCACTGCGACGACAACCAATGCGTGGTGGAGGTGGGCATGGTCGCCGGGGACGAAGGCGTGCTGCGCCGGAGCCCGCAGCCGCCGGACCTGCTGCGTCTCCACGAAGCCGTCGCCACGCTCTTCGCGACCCAGGGCGACTGGCGCCGCGCCTACCAGCACCTCCGCTCCGCGCTGGACATCGCGCGTGACGGCAGCCTGCGCGACGCGCTGACGTCGAGCTTCAACCGCCGCTACCTCGACGAGCGCTTGTACGGACCGCTCACCGATCGGCTGCGGCCGGCACTGGGCATCGCGCTCGTCGATCTCGACCGCTTCAAGCACGTGAACGACACGTACGGTCACCTCGTCGGCGACCGCGTCCTCCGCCGGGTGGCCGATCTGCTCCAGGAGGGACTGCCGCCGGAGGGGTTCTGCGCCCGTTACGGCGGCGAGGAGTTCGTGCTGTGGCTGCCCGGCGTCGACGCGGGCCACGCCGTCCGCATCGTCGACGCCGCCCGGGTGCGCGTCGCCCGTCACCCCTGGTCAGAACTCCAGCCGGGACTGCACGTGACCATCAGCGCCGGGCTCGCCCACGAGGGGCCGGACGCCCCGACGCCGCCCGAGCGCCAGCTGCGTGACGCCGACGACCTGCTCTACGCGGCGAAACGGGCCGGGCGGAACAAAGTCGCTTATCAGGACGCGCAAAGCACGCAGTTAATAACCCACTCTGAGTAACGTAAACACCCCATTACCCCAGAAAGCTGCGGGCACCCTTCACCCGTTTGTCGACGGCCAGCCGCCGTTCGTCGACTCAAGGTGAAGAAAATTCCGGGAGGGTGTCGTCACGAACGGGGGGTATCCGTACGATAACGAAAACCTCCCCGGGAACGATCACCTCTCGCGGGGGAAGACGGCCAAGTCACGAACCCGCCTTCGATCGCGCGAAAGGAGACCGAGTGCCGGACGAGCACGACAGCCCGGGAACCGGTCGCCGTTCCGACGGTCCCGCGCGGCCCCACACCGGCAGACGCCGGTCGATGGAGGACCAGGGCGGGATCAGCGTCTCGGACGTCGTCGCCAAGTCGACCGGCGTTCGCCCGGTACCGCCCCGCGAAGACCGTCCCGAGCAGCCCGGACACCGTGCCCGAGCGGCCGAACCACCCGCCCCGCCGGCTCCGGCGCGTGGCGCGCACTCGCGGGCACCGCAGCCTCCCGCCGACATCCCAGTACCCACGGACGCCACTCGTCAACCGCGTCCGCCGCGGCCGCGTCAGCCGCGCCGCACGACGGCGGCCGCCCCGCTGCCCGAGGCCCCGCTCCAGCGCCGTCCGCCGGTCGCGAACCCGGGCCCGCAGCAGACGTCGGCCGCCGCGCAGCCGCCTCGGCGCCTCCGCCGTCCCGCGGCCGGTCCCGACGGCGCCGCGCCCCAGCGCCCCACCACCGATGACGCCGCCGGCCCCCAGCGGCCCGACAGCGCACGTCAGCGCCCCGCGGCGGACGTGGCCGCCGCGCCCCGCCGCCCGGAGAGCGCCGCTCGCCGGCGCCCCGCGGCCGACGGACCCGCGCCCCGCCGTTCCGCGCCTCCCGCCGACGGTCCCGCGCCTCAGCGCCCCGCCGCCGACGGACCTCGCCGGCCGGCGGTCGCCGCGGCGGCCGAACCTCCCGCGGCACCCGCGCGCAAGCGGCCCACCCCGGACTCTCCGGTGCCCCCGCGCCCGGCTCCGGCCGCCGAGGCCGCCGTGCCGGAGGTCGGCGCGCCCCCGCGGCCGTCCGAAGCGGCCGCTCCGCTCCGCCGTCCGGGCGCGGTGCCCTCACGCGCCGAGCTCGACCCGCTGACCATGACCGACGAGATGGAAGCGATCGACGAGGCGACGCAGTACCGCCGCAAGATCGACCACACCCTCGCCCGGTTCTCGGCCGCGCACGACGAGGGGAACGCCGAAGAGGCGAAGCGACGCGAACGCCGCGACCGCCTTTCGCCGGCTTCACTGATCGAGAGCACCCGTACGGCGCTTCAGCGCGTGGTCACGCCGACGCCGTCTCCCGAAGAAGAGGTCGACGCCGAGCAGACCCGGTTGCAGGAGAAGAAGGCGCGGAAGATCGAGCGCTCGGTCCGGTTCGGCCGGATCGCCGCGGCCGTCGTCGCCGGGCTCGTGTTCCTCGGCATCGGCGGCGCGTGGGGCGCCCAGACCTACTTCGACGCCAAGTTCACGCAGATCTCCGCGCTCGACGAGAACTCGTCCGACATCCAGGACGCCGACGCGCAGGCCAACGACGAGAACTTCCTGATGGTCGGCTCGGACACCCGCGACGGCGCGTCCGCCGAGGAAGGCGTCGGCACCGCGGACAGCAACCCCGGCGCCCGGAGTGACACCGTGATGGTGGCGCACATCCCGGCCGACCGGCAGCGGGTCGTCGTCACGTCGTTCCCGCGCGACCTCGAGATCGCCCGCCCCGACTGCCAGCGCTGGGACCCGGCGCAGAGCAAGACGACCGACGAGAAGGTCGCCGGCCAGAAGATCGCGAAGCTCAACACCGCGTACGCGGTCGGCGGCCCGCCGTGCATCACGAAGGTGATCCAGCAGATCACCGGGCTGCGGATCAACCACTTCGTCGGCATCGACTTCAACGGCTTCAAGGCGATGGTCGATGCGGTGCACGGCGTCACCATCCACAACGAGATCCCGATCGACGACACGACCCTCGGCAAGGTGCTGCTGGAGACCGGCGACGTGACGATCTCCGGTGACCAGGCGCTGAACTTCGTCCGTGCGCGGCACGTCAAGGGCGACCCGACGTCCGACTACGGCCGGATCAAGCGGCAGCAGGAGTTCATCGGGGCGCTGCTGAAGAAGGTCATGTCGTCCGACGTCGTCCTCGACCCCGGCAAGCTCAGCGACTTCATCACGGCGTTCGCGAACGCCACCTTCGGCGACAACCTCGGCGTCAAGCAGATGATGACGCTGGCGCAGTCGATGAAGGGCCTCGACCAGTCGAAGATCACGTTCCTCACCGTGCCGACGGTCGGCCTGCCCAACAACCGCGGCAACGAGGTCCTCGTCCGCAGCAAGGCGCAGGCGCTGTTCGACGCCCTGCGCAACAACACCTCGCTGCCGGACCCGAACGCGCCCATCCCCGTGAGCGAGCAGGGCCAGCCGACGAGCACGTCGAAGTCGAAGACCAGCACGTCCAAGTCGACGACGAGCAGGAAGACGAGCACCACAGGCTGATCCGCGAGGATCGTTAGTCCGGGTTCACGTGCGGTTCACCCGGCGATGCGGTGTTTGGTCACGGTTGGCCGTAGGGTTGGGCCATGCGTGAGGCTTACCATGTCGAACTCGAACAGCTCGCCGTCAACCTGGCCGCCATGTCGGTCCAGGTCGCCGACGCCATGGAGCGCGCCACGCGGGCACTGCTGGAGGTCGACCTCAGTCTCGCCGAACAGGTGATCAGCGACGACGCCAAGGTCGACGACGCCCGCGCCAACTGCGAGGAGCAGGCGTACGCCCTGCTGGCCCTGCAGGCGCCCGTGGCCACCGATCTGCGCACGGTGCTGGCGGCGATCCACGCCGCCGAAAGCCTGGAGCGGATGGGAGATCTGGCGCTGCACGTGGCGAAGGCCGCCCGGCGCCGTCACCCCGACCCGGTGCTGCCCGAGGCGGTGAAGCCGTACTTCGCCGAGATGGGGGAGGTCGCGGTGAAGCTGGCCCGGTCGACCGAACTGGTCATTAAGACGAAGGACGTCGAAGCGGCGAAGAACGTCGAGTCCGACGACGACCAGGTGGACGACATCCACCGCCACCTCTTCACGGTCTTGATGGACCGCGAGTGGCCGCACGGCGTGGCCGCGGCGGTCGACGTGACGCTGCTGGGCCGCTTCTACGAGCGCTACGCCGACCACGCGGTGTCGGTCGCGAAGCGGATGATCTTCGTGGTGACCGGCAAGATGCCGGGCTACGGCTCCGACGAAGACATCTGAGCACCCACTCGAGAAAGCCCCCGGCCGCGGCCGGGGGCTTTTTCGTAAAGACCGCACGGTATCCGATGCTCCACAAAGGACAAACGAAAAGGCCCTCCTCGCCGGCCCCGAGCGCCGGCGAGAAAGGCCTTTTCCCTCAACGACGACTCAGCCGAAACGGCCGGAAATGTAATCCTCCGTGGCCTTTTCGTTCGGGTTGGAGAAGATCTTCTCCGTGTCGTTGAGCTCCACCAGCCGGCCCGGCTGCCCCACGCCCGCCAGGTTGAAGAACGCCGTCTGGTCGGAAACCCGCGCCGCCTGCTGCATGTTGTGCGTGACGATGACGATCGTGTAGTCCTTCTTCAGCTCCCCGATCAGGTCCTCGATCGCCAGCGTCGAAATCGGGTCGAGGGCCGAGCACGGCTCGTCCATCAGGAGGACGTCCGGCTGCACCGCGATCGCGCGGGCGATGCAGAGGCGCTGCTGCTGACCGCCGGACAGGCCGCCACCCGGCTTGTTGAGGCGGTCCTTGACCTCGTTCCACAGGTTCGCGCCGCGCAGGGCGCGCTCGGCGATGTCGTCGAGCGTCTTCTTCCCCTTGGTGCCACCCAGCTTCAGCCCCGCGACGACGTTGTCCTTGATGGACATCGTCGGGAACGGGTTGGGGCGCTGGAACACCATGCCGATCGTGCGGCGCACCTGCACCGGGTCGACCGACGACGCGTAGATGTTCTCGCCGTCCAGCAGGACGTCGCCCTCGACGCGGGCGCCGGGGATGACCTCGTGCATGCGGTTCAGCGTGCGCAGCACCGTCGACTTGCCGCAGCCCGACGGGCCGATGAACGCGGTGACGTTGCGCGGCGGCACGGAAAGGGTGACACCGTCGACGGCGTGGAACTTGCCGTAGTAGATGTCCACGTCCTTGACGTCGATTCGCTTTGCCATGGCTTACAGCTCACTTCTTCTTCGGGGCGACAAGGCGCGCGAACACGGTGGCGAGGAGGTTGATGACCGCGATGATGAGCACCAGGGTCAGTGCGGCGCCCCAGATCCGGTCGAAGCCGACCGAGCCGGGATCCATCGAGTTGGTGACGCGCTCGTTGTTCATCAGCAGCGGGAGCGCCGCCTGCTCGCCGCTGAAGATGTCCCAGTTCGTGTAGGCGGAGTAGCCGACCAGGACGAGCAGCGGCGCGGTTTCCCCCATCACGCGGGCCAGCGCCATCATGATGCCGCCGATGATGCCGGACAGGGCCGTCGGCAGCACGATCTTCACGATCGTCTTCCACTTCGGCACGCCCAGCGCGTACGACGCCTCGCGCAGGTCGTCCGGGACGATCCGCAGCATCTCCTCCGACGAGCGGACGACGACGGGGATCATCAGCAGCACCAGGGCCAGCGACACGGCGAAACCGCTGCGCGGCAGGCCGAACGTGGTGATCCACAGCGCGTAGATGAACAGCGCGGCGACGATCGAGGGGACACCGGAGAGGATGTCGACCATGAAGGTGGTGGCCTTCATGAGCTTGCCCCGGCCGTACTCGACGAGGTAGATCGCGACGAGCATGCCGATCGGCACCGCGATGACCGCGCACACGAGGCCCTGCAGCAGGCTGCCGATGATCGCGTGCAGCACGCCGCCGCCGACCTCGTCGGACAGGAAGTTGCCCAGGTCCTGCGACCACCAGTTGGTGTACGGGATGCGCTTGATGCCGTTCGCGACGACCGTGTACAGCACCCACACCAGCGGGACGACGGCGATCAGGAACGACAGCCAGACCAGCGTGGTCGCCAGCCCGTTCTTGAGCTTGCGGGCCAGGCTGACCTGCTGGAACGCCGGTGTGGTCGCGGGAGCGTCGAGCGTGGACATCGACATGCTCAGTCCCCCTTCTTGCCGATGACGGACCGCGCCGCGAAGTTGACGAGGAAGGTGAGCACGAACAGCACCAGCCCGGCCGCGATGTACGCGCCCGCCGAGATCTCGTTGTTGAACTCGCTGTAGTTGGCGGCGATCTTCGAGGCGAAGGTGGACCCGCCGTCGAAGAGGCTCCAGTCGAAGTTGCGGCCCTGCGGGATGAGCAGGATGACGGCCAGCGCGATCGTCTCGCCCAGCGCGCGGCCGAGGCCGAGCATGGACGCGCCGATGTAGCCGGCCTTGCCGAACGGGAGCACCGTGGTGCGGATGACTTCCCAGCGCGTGGCGCCGAGGGCCAGCGCGCCCTCGAGGTGCGGGACCGGCGTCCGCTCGAACACCTCGCGCGAGAGCGAGGTGATGATCGGCAGGATCATCACGGCCAGCACGATGCCGGCGGTGAAGATGGTGCCGCGCACGCTCGGCGCGACGTTGCCGGGCGCCAGCAGCGGGAACCACGAGAACGTTTCGTTGATCCACTGCGAGAACGGCTCGATCGCCGGGGCGAAGACCAGGATGCCCCAGAGGCCGAAGATGATCGACGGCACCGCGGCGAGCAGGTCGATGACGTACGCGAACGGCCGCGCGAGCCGCTTCGGCGCGTACTGGGTCAGGAACAGCGCGATGCCCAGCGACACCGGCATCGCGATGATCAGCGCCACCAGCGACGTCGCCACGGTCACCTCGAGCAGGTCGAGGATGCCGAACGACATGTTCGCCGGGTCGTTGGTCGACCAGCCGTGGTTGGTCAGGAAGTTGGCCTTGTCGGCCTGCAGCGCCGGGATCGCCTGGATGAGCAGGAAGAGCCCGATCAGGCCGATCAGGGCGACGACGAAGATCCCGGCCCCGGTGGTCAGGTTCTGGAAGATGCGGTCACCGGGCCGCTTCTTCGGTTTCTCGCTCGCGGGCGGCTCGGGCGCCGCCGGCGAGGCTGGTTGCTCCGAAATCGGGACCTCCGGGGGCGTCGTGGCGGACGACGAACGCCCACCGGGGTCGCCGGTGGGCGTTCGCGTCGAGGATGACTCGCTCATCAGGGCTTCTGACCAGCCTCTATCACTCGGTAATCAGTCGCAACGCCGGGTCAGGAAATCGCCTTGACGGCGGTCAGGACCTTGGTCTGCAGCGACTGCGGGATCGGCACGTAGCCCTTCGAGGACAGCGGCTGCTGACCGTCGGTGGCCGCCACCGTCAGGAACGCCTTGACGGCCTTCGCGACGTTCGGGTCCGCGTACTTCGAGCAGACGATCTCGTAGGTCGTCAGCAGCAGCGGGTAGGCACCCGGGGTGTTGCTGGCGTAGATGCCGTTGAGGTCGAGCGCGAGGTCGTTCGAGCCGTCCTTGAGGAACTTCGCCGCGTCCAGGGACTTGGCCACGTTCGCGGCGTTGAGCTCGACGCCGCCGGAGCCGCTGTCGATCAGGGCGGGGGTCAGGCCGTCCTTGGCGAACGCGCCCTCGACGTAGGTGATGCCGCCGTCGGAGGCCTTCACCGCGGTCGCGACGCCGTTGGAGCCCTGCGCACCGTTGCCGACGCCACCGTTGAACTTCTTGCCGGCGCCCTTGGTCCAGTCGGCCTTGGCGGCCGCGCCCAGGTACTTCTGGAAGTTGTCGGTGGTGCCCGACTCGTCGGCGCGGGACACGACCTGGATGGCCTTGTCCGGCAGGTTCAGGCTCTCGTTGCCCTTGACCGCCTTGATGGCCGGGTCGTTCCACTTGGTGACGGCACCGCTGAAGATCTTGGCGGTGACCGACGGGGTCAGCGTCAGCTTGTCCACGCCGGACAGCTTGTAGGCGACCGCGATCGGGCCGACGACGAGCGGGATGTTCCAGGCGTCGCTGGCGCAGCGGGCCTTGGCGGCGGCCGCGTCGGCGTCCTTGATCGGCGAGTCCGAGCCGCCGAAGTCGATCTGGTTGGCGTTGAACTGCTTGACGCCGGCGCCCGAACCGCTGGGGTTGTAGTTGACCTGCTGGCCCTGGCACTTCTTGCTGTACTGCTGCGTGAAGATGTCGATGGCGTTCTTCTGGGCCGACGAACCTTCGGCGGAGAGCGGGCTCTTGCCACCGCACTCCACGTCGGCGGTGCCGGTCGCAGCGGGTGCCGAAGCCGAGTTCGAGCTGCTGCTGTTGGTCGCCGCGGGGTCGGTACCACAGGCGGCGAGCACGAGGGCGGCGCTCGCGACGATGCCCACCGCGCTCAGGGGCCGCATGATCTTCACTGCTGTTTCCTCCATCAGGAGCTTGACCGGGTCGTCGCGGCGTACTACCGCGCCGGATCCGGACATTAGGCAGCCCTGGTGGACGGTCGGCCGTGAACAAATGAACGCGAAGTGAACAAGGCCCCGGATGTGAGCAGTGCTACTCGCCCGAGAGGGTGCCGTGTCCCGGCCGTGACCTGCGCGTTCGCACACCGTGACGGGTCGTTCGCGCGGTGTCCATGGTGGTCACCGGCCGTACTGGACGTCGGTTTCGTGACGCGTGAACCCGAGCTTGGTGTAGACCGCGAGCGCCGGGGCGTTGTCGCCCTCGACGTACAGGATGATCTGCCGCAGCCCGCGGCTGGCGAGGTACCGCAGCCCGGCGAGCGTCAGCGCCCGGCCGAGCCCGCCGCCCTGCGCCGCCGGGTCGACGCCCACGACGTAGACCTCGCCGACGCGCTCGCCGCCGAAGCGGCCCGGTGTCGGCTCGTGGACCTTCGTCCAGTGGAAGCCGATCACTTCGCCGTCGTGCTCGGCGAGGAAGAAGCCGTCGGGGTCGAACCACGGCCGGCCTTCGTCCGCGCGGAGTTCGTCGGCGGTGAGGGCGCCCTGCTCGGGGTGCCAGTCGAACGCCCGCGCGTTGACCCGGATGACCGCGTCCTCGTCCTGTCCCGGCACGAACGTCCGCAGCGAGACGCCGTCGCGCAGCACCGGCTCCGGCCAGTCCGCGCCGTCGACCACGGTGTGCAGGATCAGCAGCTCGCGCTTGCGCTCCAGGCCGGTCTTGACGGCCAGCTGCAGGGCCGCCGGGTGGTCGCCGTGCGCCCAGACGCGGAACCCGACCGCGGCGCGCTCGTCGAGCGCCTGAAGCAGCTTCGCGCCGTAGCCGCGGTTGCGGTGGGACGGGTGCACGAACAGCTCGGCGACCTGGTGGCCGAAGGAGTCACCCGTGGTGTCGAGGTGGGCGTAGCCGACGACGTCGCCCTCGACGCAGGCGACGAGGTGCTCACCGCCGTCGAACTCACCCGGCAGCGCGCCGTCGGGCTCGACCTCGGGCCGCCCGTCGGCCTCGCGCACGGCCAGCAACAGCCCGCGCACGTCCTCGAGCTGCTGCTCGTCCAGTTCCTGGCGCCACTCGCCGTCTCCGCTCACCCCGTGACCGTACCCGGGCAGGACGCAACGCGACGGCCGTCAGCGCGTCCTGGTGAACGTGGGGACGTCAGTGCGCGAGTTCGGGGGTCTCGGCCGGTGCCTCGGCCTGCGCGGGCACGGCCGCCCGTCCCGCGCCGCCCTTGGCGGGCCGCTCGAACTTGTAGCCGACGTTGCGCACGGTGCCGATCATCTGCTCGTGCTCCGGGCCGAGCTTGGCGCGCAGCCGCCGCACGTGGACGTCGACCGTGCGGGTGCCTCCGAAGAAGTCGTAGCCCCAGACCTCCTGCAGCAGCTGGGCGCGGGTGAACACCCGGCCGGCGTGCTGGGCGAGGTACTTGAGCAGCTCGAACTCCTTGTAGGTCAGTTCGAGGGTGCGCTTGCGCAGCCGGGCGGTGTAGGTCGCCTCGTCGATGACCAGCTCGCCGACCCGCAGCTCGGCGTCGACCTGCGCGGAACCGCCGTCGCGGGTCGTGACCAGCCGCAGCCGCGCGTCCACCTCGGCCGGCCCCGCGGTGGGCAGCAGGATGTCGTCGGTGCGCCACTCGGCGCTGACCGCCACCAGGCCGCCCTCGCCGACGACGGCGATGATCGGCGTCGCCGCCTCGTCCTCACCGGTGCCCTTGAGCAGCCGGCAGAGGCTCTTCGCCGAGGCCAGGTCGCTGCGCGCGTCCAGCAGGATCACGTCCCGGTGGCCCGCGTCGAGCAGGGCGGTCACCTCGGGAGGACGGACGCGTACGGTGTGCGGCAGCAGGTCCAGCGCGGGGAGCACCGAAGTGGCGTCGGCTTCCGCAGTCAGCACCAGAAGGTCCAGGCTCATGAGCCGCACCGCCTTCACAGATCGTCGCCTCACGGTGGCGTTGTTCGGTGCTAAGTGAGAATAGCGGCTCGACGGCCCGGTACCTAACCCTTGCTGGATCGATCACACCTGGAGAAACCCCGGTGGACCCGACGAACAGGAGTACGGACGCGATGGTGAGCAGGCCCGTGACCCGGGACGACCGACCCGCACCGAGGCCGGACGCGCGGCGCCGCGGACGGCGGGCACGCCGCTGGGTGATCGCTCTCGTCGTGCTGGTTCTGCTGCTGGTCGGCGCCGATTTCGGGGCCGCCGCGTACGCCGAGCACATGATCTCCCAGAAGGCCCGGACCCAGCTGCAGCTGACCGACGACCCCTCGGTGACGATCCACGGCTTCCCGTTCCTCACGCAGGCGCTGGGCGGTGACTACAGTCACATCAGCGTGTCCGCCGCCGGCGTTCCGGTCGCCGACAAGCTGCAGGACGTCGCGCTCAACGCCGAACTCGAGGACGTCACGGCGCCGCTGTCGGACCTCACGAACGGCAACACGAAGGCGATCACGATCGGCAAGCTGACCGGCTCGGTCACCATCAAGGCCGCCGACCTCGCCCGCGTCGCGCCGCTGGACAAGATCAAGGACCTGCGGATCGAGCCGTCGACCGCCGACTACGTCGAGAACGGCGACAGCGGGCAGAGCGAGCCGACGCCGACCACGACGACCACCGAGGGCCAGGCCACCCAGGACGAGTCGAGTACCGGTGTCCGCATTTCGGGACACCTTCAGTTCGCGGGCAAGGATCTGGAAATCTTCTGCTTCGCGATGATCGAGGCCGACGCGAAGGCCGGGGCGATCAACTTCGTCCCCAAGCGGCTGCAGTTCGGGAATGACCAGGAGACCACCGTTGTTCCGGCTGCGGTGCAGAAAGCGCTGATGCCGAACTTCAGCGCGTCGATCAACACGAAGGATCTGCCGCTGTCGGTCACCCCGACCGGCGTGCGGGTGCAGAGCGGATCGGTGACGATCAAGGGCGAGGCGGCGAACGTGTCGTTCGCGGAGCTGAGCAAGTAGGAGGCGACCGGTGACGGGACTGTGGGTGCTCGTGGCGGTACTGGTGGCCGGAGTGGCCGCCGGCCTGCTGCTGAAGGCGCGCAACGGCCGCGTGCGGGACGCCAAGCCCGCCCGTGAGCTGCCCGGTCCCGTCGCCGCCGCGCTCGACCCGGCGTCCGCCGTGACGCTGGTCCAGATCTCCACCACCTTCTGCGCGCCGTGCCGGCACGCGAAGGCCGTGCTCGAACCCCTGGCCGAGCGCACCGACGGCCTGCACCACGTCGAGCTCGACGTGACGAACCAGCCGGAGGTCGCGCAGTCGCTGTCCGTGCTGCGGACGCCGACCACGATCGCGCTGACCCCGGACGGCCGGGAGCTGCTGCGCGTCGGCGGCGTCCCCAAGGGCCCCGAGCTGCTGGACGCGCTCCGCCCGCATCTCACCGCACGCACCCCCTGACGCATTGACGTTCGCCTTCGCACATTCACTTTCTCCAGGAAAGATGCGTACGCGGGGTTGCGGCGTCTCAATTATCGGGAATCGTCCCAAGGTATGAACGTGGTTCCCACTCTGAGGGAGCTCTGGGTACCCTCGCACCCGTGACCGGGCTGACCACCTTCTTGACGCAGCGACGCGCAGTCGACCTCTGCCGCGTCCGCAGCAGCCTGTGTCGCGCCCGCACCGACCGGCGCTGAAGCACGTCCGGTCCCACCCCAGCCCTGATGCCGCTGCCGCGTGCCGTTCGCACGCACCCCCTGGAGCTCCAGCTGGAGGAACCATGTCCGCCGGACCGGCCGTCGACCCGCGGGGCCCGCGGTTCGCCGCCATCCTGACCACGGTCGTGCTCGCGGTCGTCCTGCTCACCCAGTGGTGGCCGTTGCTGGCGATCCAGACCGTCGTGTTCGCCATCGGCGCGTTCGTCGGGCTGAAGCCGGCGCCCTACTCGATCGTGTACCGCACGCTCGTGGCCCCGCGCCTCGGTCCCACCGACGAACGGGAGGACGCGGCCCCGCTGCGGTTCGCCCAGGCCGTCGGGTTCGCGTTCGCGCTCGTCGGCACGATCGGCTTCGCGCTCGACCTCGCCCCGCTCGGCGTCGCCGCGACGGCCTTCGCGCTCTTCGCGGCCTTCCTCAACGCGGCCTTCGACTTCTGCCTCGGCTGCGAAATGTTCTTGCTGATCAAACGCTTCACCCCCACCCGCGCGTCCTGATGTTCAACCCCAGAAAGAGAGTCCGTTTCCCATGAGCCGTGAAGACGTCCTGGTCACCACCCAGTGGGCCGAGGAGAACCTGGACACCCCCGGCGTCGTGTTCGCCGAGGTCGACGAGGACACCACCGCCTACGACGCCGGCCACATCCGGGGCGCGGTGAAGTTCGACTGGCGCAAGGACCTGCAGGACGGGGTGCGCCGCGACTTCGTCTCCAAGGAGGGCTTCGAGAAGCTCCTGTCGGAGAAGGGCATTTCGAACGACGACCGCGTGATCCTCTACGGCGGCAACAACAACTGGTTCGCCGCCTACGCGTACTGGTACTTCAAGCTGTACGGCCACGAGAACGTCCAGCTGCTCGACGGCGGCCGCAAGAAGTGGGAGCTCGACGGCCGTGAGCTGAGCTCCGACGAGGTCAAGCGCGACACCACCGACTACAAGGCCAAGGACCAGGACCTGTCCCTGCGCGCGTTCCGCGACGAGGTCGTCCAGTCCATCGGCTCGAAGAACTTCGTCGACGTCCGGTCGCCGGACGAGTTCTCCGGCAAGCTGCTCGCCCCGGCGCACCTGCCCCAGGAGCAGTCCCAGGTGCCCGGCCACATCCCGGGCGCGCTGAACGTGCCGTGGGCGAAGGTCGCCAACGAGGACGGCACCTTCAAGACCGAGAGCGAGATCGACGAGCTCTACAAGGAGCAGGGCATCGACCCCGGCAAGGGCACCATCGCCTACTGCCGGATCGGCGAGCGTTCGTCCATCGCGTGGTTCGCGCTGCACGAGCTGCTCGGCCACGAGGACGTGAAGAACTACGACGGTTCGTGGACGGAATACGGCTCGCTGGTCGGCGTGCCGGTCGAGTTGGGAGCCAAGTGATGGCGGTTGACGACAGCTGCGGCGCACCGGTCCAGGAGGCCACGCCGGCGGACTACGACACCAAGGGCCAGGTCGTCCTCGCGGGCAAGGTGACCGGCGCGGACGGGCCGGTCGGCGGCGCGTTCGTCCGGCTCCTCGACGGCGGCGGCGACTTCACCGGCGAGGTGGTGTCCTCGGCCGACGGCGACTTCCGCTTCTACGCGGCACCGGGCGACTGGACGGTGCGCGCACTGCACCGCACGGGCAACGGCGAAGCTTCGGTGACGGCGGAAGGGCCGGGCCTGCACCAGCTGGCCATCTCGGTCGCCTGAGTTTCACAGTCCGTGAAGGCCTCCTTACCGGCTTCTTGAGCCGGTAAGGAGGCCTTCACGGCATTCAGGGGCCGTGACCGTGCTCACCGCGGCGACCCTGCGCCGGGCCGGGTGCGCGGCGGCGGACTATCCTGCATGGCGTGGAAGCTCTGTTTACGACCTTGCTGGTGCTGGCGGGCGTCGCCATCACGTGGTTCGCCGTGTACGTCGTCTACCGGCTTTACGCGGACCAGCGCTGACCCATGACCGCCAGCGGCGACGACGCCATTGCAGCAGCGGAGATGCGCGCGGAGAGCACTCGCGAGCGCAACCTTCCGCTGTGGGACGACCTGCCCATCCCCAACGACACCGCGAACCTGCGCGAGGGGCCGAACCTCAACGACGCCTGCCTCGCGCTGCTGCCGCTCGTCGGTGTCTGGCGCGGTGAGGGCGAGGTCGACTACCCGACCATCGAAGGCCCGCGCAAGTTCGCGCAGCAGCTGACGATCTCGCACGACGGCCGGCCGTTCCTCGTCCACGAGTCGCGCGCGTGGCTGCTCGACGACGACGGCAACGTCATCCGCCCCGCCGCCCGCGAGTCCGGGTTCTGGCGGCCGCAGGAAGACGACACGCTCGAGCTGCTGCTCACGCACAACACCGGCATCGTCGAGCTGTACTACGGCAAGCCGCGCAACCAGACGTCCTGGGAGCTCGGCACCGACGCGGTGATCCGCACGGCCACGGCGAAGGACGTCACCGCGGCCCAGCGGCTGTACGGCCTGATCGAAGGCTCCCTCGGCTACGTCGAGGAACGCGCGATGATGGGCCAGGAAATGCAGCCGCACACCTCGGCCCTGCTGCACCGCGTCGCCGGCTGACACCGTGCGCTGGCGGCGGTGCGGTGAGGACGCCGCCCTGCTCGACTGCGACTCGCTCGAGCAGATGCGGGCGGCCCACGCGACCGTGTCCGCCGCCCGCCCCGAAGGCGTCGTCGACCTCGTCCCGGGCGCCCGGAGCCTGCTGGTGATCGGCGGGGTGGCCGCCACCAAGGCGCTGCTGGACGGCGCGGACCTGACCCACCCGCCGGCCGACGAGCCGCGCGAAGTCACGCTCGACGTCCACTACGACGGCGAAGACCTCGCCCTGGTCGCTTCGGACGCCGGGATCTCCGAGGACGCCGTCGTCTCGCTGCACACCGAGGCCGTCTACACGGTCGCGTTCACCGGGTTCGCGCCCGGATTCGGCTATCTCACGGGACTTCCTGCGGAGCTGCGGCAGCCGCGGCTGGAGTCCCCGCGCACCCGCGTCCCGGCCGGATCGGTGGGGCTGGCGGGCGAGTTCACCGGCGTCTACCCGCGGGAGTCGCCGGGTGGCTGGCGGCTGCTCGGGCACACGACGGCGACGCTGTTCGACCCGCACGCCGACCCGCCCGCCCTCTTCGCGCCGGGCGACCGCGTCCGCTTCCGGAGCGTCCGGTGAGGTCCCTGGAGGTCGTCGACCCGGGGCGGTACGCGCTGGTCGAGGACCTGGGCCGGCCCGGCTACGCCCACCTCGGCGTGGCGCCTTCGGGCGCGCTGGACGTCTCGTCGCTGCGGCTCGCGAACCGCCTGGTGGGCAACCCTTCGGCGGCCGCGGGCATCGAAGTGCTGCTCGGCGGGCTCTCGGCGCGGCTGACGGCGTCGGCGACGGTGGCGGTGACCGGCCCGGCGGTCGACGTCCGGGTCGACGGCCGCTCCTTCGGCTCCCACGCGCCGGTGCCGGTCCGGGCCGGGCAGACGGTGTCGGTCGGCACGCCTTCGACCGGCTTGCGCTGCTACCTGGCGGTGTCCGGCGGGATCGTCGTCGAACCGGTGCTGGGCAGCCGCTCGCGCGACGTCCTCTCCGGCATCGGGCCCGCACCGCTGAAGAGCGGCGACGTGCTCCTGCTCGGCGAGCCCGGGATCCCGGCGGGCGCGGACGTCGTCGTCCCCGTCGCGGCCCCGGGCGAGCTCGTGGTGCCGGTGACGCCCGGCCCCCGCGACGACTGGTTCGACGACCCGGCCGGCGGGCTGTCGGCGTGGTGGACGGTCACCGCCGAGTCGAACCGCGTCGGCCTGCGCCTCGACGGGACGCCGTTGCGCCGGGCCGCCGAGGGCGAGCTGCCCAGCGAAGGCGTGGTGACGGGGGCGATCCAGGTGCCGCCGAGCGGGCTGCCGGTGGTGTTCCTCGCCGACCACCCGACGACCGGCGGCTACCCCGTCGCCGCCGTGGTGCGAGCACGTGCGCTGGGTGCGCTCGCGCAGGCCCGGCCGGGCACCCGGGTGCGCTTCCGGATGTCCTGAAAGTCCTGTACCGCCACGCGAGTGAGACCCGGGTCACGCCGTGCACCCGTCCGCGTGAGGTCCGGAACCTTCTCGCGCCGCCGCCCGTCCTCATAGGCGTGGAGAAGGTGACGATCAGCGGTGGCACGGGTTTCCTGGACGTGAACACGCGGGAGCGGGCGGAGCTGCCCCAGTCGCTGCGGATCGCGCTGGCCACCGGTCAGCTGCGCCGCCCGCTCGCCACCACGCTCGGCCCGGTCCTCGACCTGCTCGTCGACGGCGACTACCGCGTGAGCGGCCCGGAACGGCTGCCCGACGACCAGCTGCTGACCCCCACCGACGTCTGGCCGCCGTCCGACGAAGCCCGCGTCGGCTACTACCGGACCGCCATCCGCACCGGCCACCGCCCGGTCGCCGTCCTGCTGGCCGACGGCGACCGCGAGCTGATCATCGACGGGCACCACAAGATCGCGGCCTACCGCGCCGAAGAGGTCGCCCCGGCCGTCGTCCGGATCAGCCTGGGTCAGGCGTACTCGGCCTCGTAGGCGGCCACGAGCTCGGCGTAGACGGCCGCGGAGTCAGGCAGCCGCTCGCCGTCGAGCGTGTGGACCCGGGTCAGCTTGCGCACGCTCGAAGCCATGAAAACGCCGTCGCCCTCGATGAGGTCGCGGACGGTCAGCGGCTCCACCTTGACCGACCAGCCCGCCTTTTCGGCGCCGCGGAACAGCGCGGCCTGCGTCGTGCCCGGCAGGATGCCGATGCTCGACGGCGGCGTGTACAGCGTCCGGCCCTTCGCCAGCACCACGCTCGACGTCGGCCCTTCGAACACCGAACCGTCGACGGCGGTGAAAATCACATCTTCGGCGCCGCGGCGGCCGGCTTCGCGCACCGCGGCCATGTTCATCGCGTAGGACAACGGCTTCGCGCCGAGCAGCAGCCAGGGCGCGCGCGTGGCGAGGTCCGGCGGGAAACCGCGTTCGAGAGTGATTGCGGAGACGCCTTCGGCGCGGGCTTTGAGCGTGGCCGGCGGCACCTCCGAAGCCAGCGCGAAGCCGGTCGGGTGCGCGGCCCGATCGCCGTCGGAACCCCTGGTGTACACCAGTTTCAGCACCATTTCGGCGTTGCCGGACCACCTTTCGAGCACCAGCGAAACGACGCGTTCCCACGCGCCGAGGTCGGGCTCGGGCAGGTCGAGCATGGCGGCCGAACGGGCCAGCCGCTCGAGGTGCGGACGCAGTTCGCGGGGCTTGCCGTCGACGACCAGGATCGTCTCGAAGACGCCGTCGCCGCGCAGCAGACCGAGGTCGTCGACCTTGATCTGGGCGACGTCCGGGTCGGCCGGGGTTCCATCGAGGAAGACGAGCACGCGCATGCCGCCACGGTACTCACCTAGGCTGGTGGGTATGCCGTACCGCTCGCCGCTGCTGGACGTGCCCGGATCGATTCCGCCGCCGGAGTCGGACACCGCTCACCCCGAGCCGGGGGTGCCCTGGCACTGGGGAGACCCGTTCGCGGAGCAGCGCACGGCGTCGCGCGGCGTGGTCGTGATCGACCGGTCGCACCGCGAGTTCATCGCCGTCACCGGCGAAGAGCGGCTTTCCTGGCTGCACCTGGTGATCTCGCAGCACGTGACCGAGCTGGCCGAGGGGACCGGCACCGAGGCGCTGGTGCTCGACAGCCAGGGCCGCGTCGAGGCGCACATGGTGGTCGCGCACCTCGACGGCACCGTCTACCTCGACACCGACCCGGGCCCGAGCGTCACCAGCGCGCTGCCCAAGGGCGGCCCCCAGACGCTGCGCGAGTACCTCGAGGCCATGAAGTTCTGGTCCAAGGTGGACATCCGCGACGCGACCGGCGAGCTCGCGCTGCTCACCGTGCTCGGCCCGGACGCCGAGCGCGTGCTGAGCGCGGCCGGCGCCGAGGTCGGCCCCGAGCCGTACGCCGTGGCGGCGTTGCCGGGTGGCGGTTTCGCGCGGCGGATGCCGTGGCCCGGCCGGTCGAGCGTCGACCTGGCGGTGCCGCGCGACGCGCTCCTCGACTGGTGGAAGCGGCTCACCGACGCGGGCGCGCGGGCGGCCGGCAGCTGGGTGTTCGACGCGCTGCGCGTCGAGTCGCTGCGGCCGCGGCTGGGGGTGGACACCGACGAGCGCACGATCCCGCACGAGGTGAACTGGGTCGGCTCGGCCGCGCACGTCGCGAAGGGCTGCTACCGCGGCCAGGAAACGGTGTCGAAGGTCCACAATGTGGGCCGTCCGCCGCGGAACCTGCTCCTGCTGCACCTGGACGGCTCCCCCGAAATCCGGCCCGAGCCCGGCGACCCGGTGCTGCTCGACGGCCGGACGGTCGGCCGCGTCGGCACCGTGATCCAGCACCACGAGCTCGGCCCGATCGCGTTGGCGCTGGTCAAGCGCTCGACGCCAGTGGACGCGGAGCTGTTGACCGGGTCGGAGGACAACCTCGTCCAGGCCGCGATCGACCCCGACTCCGTCCCTTCGGAGCAGCCCGCGCCGGGCCGCGCCGCGGCGGCGCAACTTCGTGGCTGAACAAAAGCCCCTGACAGCGAGATCACGCTCAACCGGGATAAACTGCGCTGTGATCGAAGTGCGGCCCGGCGGCAGGCGGCGGATCGACCGCGTGCTCGGCCCGGGGTACCTCAGCGGCCTGGGTGAACTGCCGCTGAAGGTGCTGCGCGAGCGGCGCGACGAAGCCGCGCAGGAAGAGACGGATCTGTCCTACCTGCGCCGTCTCCTGCACGCCCGCATCGACATCGTGCGCGCGGAGCAGGCGCGGCGCAGCTCAGGCGGCGAAGCGAGCATCGTCGACCAGCTGGCCACGATCCTGGCGGACAACGCGCTGGGCCCGGCCGCGGGCTCCGGGCGTCACCAGCAGCTGGAGCCGTCACGGGCCGGCGAGCACCGCCGCCACGCCGAGGCCCTGATCGGCGACACGGTTCTCACCGACGTCGAGTCCCTGACGGACGAGAAGCTCGCCTCCGCTTTGGACACCTACGCCAGCGAAGAGCTGTCGGTGTCGTCCTTCCGGCGTGAGGTCCAGGGCGTGATGGACGCGCTCAACGCGGAGATCGCGAAGCGCTACCAGCAGGGTTCGGCCACTGTGGACGAGCTGCTGGAGAGCGAAGGCGGGCACGGCGAGTGACGAACCCCGTCCTCGCCGAAGTCGTCCGGTCCGGTTTCGTCGAAAGCGTCCACCGCGGCGCGCTCGTGATCACCGGCCCCGAAGGCGACGCGCGCCTGGCCCTCGGCGACGTGGTGTCGCCGGTCTTCCCGCGCTCGTCGAACAAGCCGCTGCAGGCCGTCGGGATGCTGCGGTCCGGCCTGGACTTCACCGGCGAAGACCTCGCGCTGGCGTGCGCGTCGCACTCCGGCGAGCCGGGGCACGTCAAGCGGGTCCTCGAGCTCCTCGACGCGGCCGGGCTGCACGAAGACGACCTCGCGTGCCCGCCGGACTTCCCGCTGCACGTGCCGAGCATGCGCGACGCCGCCGAGCCGCGGCGCGTGATGATGAACTGCTCGGGCAAGCACACGGCGATGCTGACGACGTGCGTCCGCGCCGGCTGGCCGACGTCCGGCTACGAGAACCCGGGCCACCCGCTGCAGCAGGCGCTCGCTTCCGCTGTTTCGGACCTGACGGGCGAGCCGATCGCCCACACGGGTGTCGACGGCTGCGGCGCGCCACTGTTCGCGTTTTCGCTGACCGGGCTGGCGCGCGCGTTCGGCCGGGTGGCACTCGCCGCGTCCGGGCCGGCGGAGGCTGTTTCGTCGGCGATGCGGGCGCATCCGTGGCTGGTGGCGGGAACGGGCCGAGAGGACACGGAGCTGATGTCCGCCGTGGACGGTCTGCTGTCGAAGGGCGGCGCGGAGGGCGTCCAGGCGTTCGCCCTCCCGGACGGGTTCGCGGTGGCGATGAAGATCGACGACGGCAACAAGCGGGCGTGTGCCCCGCTGGCGGTCGAGGCGTTGCGCTACCTGGGTGCGGACGTTTCGGGACTCGAGGGTCTGGCCCGCGGTTCGGTGCTGGGTGGCGGACGCTCGGTGGGCGAGATCCGGGTCCCGGAGCTGCGCGGCTGAGCACCAAGCCCGGCCGGCGCGACTGCCCGGCTCGGCCTGGCCTGGCCTGGCCTGGCCTGGCTAGCTGACTCAAACCCGGCCCGGCTAGTTCGAGCGTTCGCGTCCCCGGCTCGGCCTGGCCTGGCCAGCTGACTCAAACCCGGCCCGGCTAGTTCGAGCGTTCGCGTGCCCAGCTCGGCCTGCCCAGTGCTGGCTCAAACCCGGCCCGGCCACTCGCGCGCCGGGCGGCGCAGCCGTCGGCGCGGCTAGTTCGAGCGCTCGCGAGACGCCAGGTCGCCCCAGAACTCGCGCAGGTCGGAGAACAGCTCCGCCAGCTCCTCGACGTTGCCCGAGCGCAGCGCGTCCAGGATGTCGTGCACCTCGTCCGCGGTGTTGTCGGCCTCGAGGACCGGGTCCGCGAACAGCTGCACCAGCCCGCCGTAGTCGAGTTCGACCACCGAGTCCGTGTGGAAGTTGTCGAGCCACCGCCGCGTCTCGTACAGCACGCGCCCCGGCCCGGAGTCGCCGAACGTCTGCTCCAGCAGCTCACCCGCCTCGCGCGCCCGGTGCTGCGCGTCGGCGAGGGTGGCGCGCCAGGAGACCTCGCGCTTCGGGTCGTCGCGGCCGCTGCCGAGCACGAGCCGCCGCTCGTCCGGGTCGATCAGCACGAACCACGGCAGCGGGACGGTCCAGGTCGTCGACAGCGTGTGCGGCGCCGGCGTGCTCAAATCCGCCATCGCCGACTTCGTCCGCGCGCGGATCGTCTCCTGGGTGAAGCCGCCCTCGTCGACGACGACGTTCTTCAGCGACGGGTGCGCGTCACCGAGGAAGGTGACCAGCGCGGCGGCCGAGCGGGCCCGCAGTTCCAGCGGGCTCACGAACGGCGCGTGCTCGGCCTTGCCCTCCGGCACGTCCTCGGGCGCGAGCACCAGGACATCGGTCAGCAGGCTCGGGGCGGGACGCCCGTCGGCGAGCTCGGCGGGCAGCAGCCGTCGCGGCGCCGCGACCTGTGACTTGAGCCACATGGCCTGCTCGCGCACCCCCGCGTCCGTGCGCCGCAGCTTGGCCGCCGCGACGGCCGCACGCAGCCGTTCGTCGGGCGGGTCGCCCAAGGCGAGCAAGGGTTCGTACACCCGCAAGTAGGCCACGAAGGGACGGAGCACGAGTAGATCGTGGCACGTTTACCTGCGCCGATCGTCACCGACCGGCCGGTAACCGGCGTCCGCCGGACACTGTCACCACCGGCACACCGTGCCACGTCGCATCGAACCCCCCGGACACGGTACGGTGTGAGCAGGAAAGAATTGTCGAGACGATGCGGGGCCGCCGATTCCCCCGGCCGCCCCGCCCCTGTGCGAGGGGGTCGAGCCATGGGGCGCGGCCGGGCTAAGGCCAAGCAGACGAAGGTGGCGCGCGAGCTCAAGTACAGCTCGCACGAGACCGACTTCGATGCTTTGCAGCGCGAGCTGTCGAGTGGTTCCTCTAGTAGTCACTACGAGGAGTCCGATAGCGATGATCAAGACCCGTACGACGACGGGTACGACGAGTACCGTCGTTGAGCACGCGTAACCGCGCGAGGGCATAGCCGGGCACCACCCGGCGACCGCCCTCGCGCGCTGTGTGCTGCCCAAGTGTCGTCCGAGGGCGCGGGGCTGCGAAGCCGATGAAGGAGTGAGCCGGTGGTAAGTCGGGTTGGAGTCGTCGGGGCGGGCCTCATGGGGTCCGGCATCGCCGAGGTGCACGCCCGGTCCGGAGTGGACGTCGTGGTCACCGAGGTGAACCAGCCGGCGCTCGACGCCGGCAAGGCCCGGATCGAGAAGTCGCTGCAACGCGGCGTCAAGAACGGCAAGCTCTCACCCGAAGACGCCGAGGCGGCGCTGAGCCGCCTCCGCTTCACGACGGACATCGCCGAGTTCGCCGACCGCGACCTGGTCATCGAGGCGATCCTCGAGCAGGAGCAGGCGAAGGTCGACGTCTTCCGCCAGCTCGACAAGATCGTCGAGGCCGAGGACGCGCTGTTCGCGTCCAACACGTCGTCGATCCCGATCATGAAGCTGGGCATGGCGACGAGCCGGCCGCAGCAGGTGGTCGGAATCCACTTCTTCAACCCGGTGCCGGTGCTGCCGCTGGTCGAGCTGGTGCCCTCGCTGCTGACGAGCGAGGAGACGGCTCGCCGCGCCGAGGAGCACGCGACGACGGCGCTGGGCAAGACCGTCATCCGTTCGCAGGACCGCGCCGGGTTCATCGTGAACTCGCTGCTGGTGCCGTACCTGCTCTCGGCGATCCGCATGATCGAGTCGGGCTTCGCGTCCGCCGAGGACATCGACCGCGGCATGGAGCTGGGCACCGCCCACCCGATGGGCCCGCTGCGCCTGTCCGACCTGATCGGGCTGGACACGATCAAGGCCATCGCGGACTCGATGTACGCGGAGTTCAAGGAGCCGCTGTACTCGTCGCCGCCGCTGCTGCTGCGCATGGTGGACGCGGGCCTGCTGGGCAAGAAGACCGGCCGGGGCTTCTACTCCTACGGCTGACCGAAGCTGACGGGCGCGTCGAAGGCCGCCCGCCTCGCGGCGCGCCGCAGCACGGCCAGGACGGCCGGCCCCAGCAGGACGATCGCGACCGCGTTGGTGACGGCGCGGCCGGTGTCCCAGCCGAGTGTCGACGTCAGGACGGTGAACACCGCGAACCGGTGGAGGTTGTCCGCCAGCGGCGCACCGGGGACGAACCCGAGCCCCGCGGTGGCGCCGACGCTGGTGCCGGCGAGGAACGGCCACGACCACAGGCTCATGAGGAGCCCGAAGAAGTAGGCCGCGAAGACGCCGTACGCCACGAGCAGGGCGATTTCTGGTTTTCCGCGCGGCTTCCGCGGCAGCAGCCCGGCACCGAGCCCGATGAGCGAAGACGCGAGCATCTGGAACGGCAGCCAAGGCCCGACGCCGGCGGTGAGCAACGCGCTGGTGAACAGCGAGGTCGAGCCGAGCACGAACCCGAAGCCGGGCCCGAACACCCGCCCGGCGAGCACGAGCAGGAAGAACACGAGCTCGATGCCCCCGGTCCCGGCCCCGAGCGGCCGCAGGCCGGCATTGACCGCCGAGAGCACGCCGAGGAGCGCGAGCGCTTTGGCATCGATGCCCCCACGCGAGAGCTCGGCGAGGACGACGAGGATCAGCACCGGCAGGGTCGCCATGAACACGAACGGGGCATCGGCGATGTGCGCGGCTTCGCTCGGCGCGGGGTGCGCGAAGAGCGGCCAGCAGAACATGGCGAGCCCGAGGACGGTCGCGGTCCCGAGGACCAGCGCGGGCCGGAGGGTGACACGGACGGCGCGGGCCTGCGGGCCGAGGAAGTCACTCATGACGGCGATCCCGGCGGCGATGCCCGCAGCGGCCGCGGCGTGAGGCCGCGCGGCAGCCGCGCGCGGCTGCCGCGTGCGA
>NZ_JBFBBQ010000071.1:0-44388 GCF_040682775.1 Amycolatopsis sp. NPDC051106
TGTACCCCGAAATCGAATACGGCGTCCCGGTCTGGTGCAGCAGCCACGTCGCCAGCAGCGGCGCCGGCCCGCCCGCGAACACCGACGCCAGCTGGTAGCCCAGCCCCGCGCCGCCGTAACGCAGGTGCGTCGGGAAGCTCTCGCCGATCAGCGCCGCCTGCGGGCCGTACTGCAGCGCGTGCGGGATGAACGACACCACGACCGCCACGAACACCAGCGCGTGGTTGCCGTGCGCCAGGATCGTGAAGTACGGGAACGCGATCACGCCGGTGAACACCGCCCCGGCCAGGTAGACCCGCTTGCGGCCGATGCGGTCCGACAGCGTCGAGAAGAACGGAATCATTGCCAGCTCGCAGGCGGCGCCGACGAGGACCGCGTTGAGCACGAACGTCTTGCTGAACTCGTGCCGCGACACGACGTAGACCAGCACGTAGCTGGTGAACAGGTAGAACGGCATCTGCTCGCTGAACCGCACGCCGGCCGAGAGCAGGATTTCGCGCCAGTGGTGGCGGATCGCGTCGAGTACGGGCGTCCGCGCGGTCCGGCCGCTTTCGACGAGCTTGGCGAACATGGGCGTCTCGAGGATCTTGAGCCGGATCACCAGGCCGACCGCGACGAGGACCAGGCTCGCCAGGAACGGCAGCCGCCAGCCCCAGGAGTCGAAGTCCTCGGGGGAGAGGGTCGCCGACAGCAGCGTCATGCCGCCGGTGCCGAGCACCAGCCCGACCGGGACACCGATCTGTGCGAAGCTGCCGAGCAGGCCGCGTTTCTTCTGATCGCCCCACTCCATCGCGAGCAGCACCGAACCGCTCCACTCACCACCGATCGCGATGCCCTGGACCAGCCGCAGCAGCACCAGGATCAGCGGCGCGGCGAACCCGATCGCCGCCGTGCCGGGCAGCATCCCGACGATGCCGGAGGAGATACCCATCAGCAGCAGCGTGACGATCAACGTCGTCTTGCGGCCGATCCGGTCACCCCAGTGCCCGAAGATCGCCGCCCCGACCGGGCGTGCGGCGAACCCGACCGCGTAGGTCGCGAACGACTGCATGGCCCCCGCGTAGGCGCTCGACGCCGGGAAGAACAGGTGCGGGAAGACGAGAGCCGCCGCGGTGTTGTAGAGGAAGAAGTCGTACCACTCGATGGTCGTGCCGATCGCGCTCGCCAGCGCCGCACGCCGTACCTGCACTCTTCCGTACTTGCTGTCCGGCTCCACCTTGTGAGTGACTCCGTTGTCGCCCAAGACCATCTCGCAACACCTCCGGTGACTGATGTCACACAACAGTGTGACGCCCGTCGACGGTTTCGGCGATCGATGACCACTATCTCGTCCGGTCAGTGAGGACCAAAGTGCAGAGTCTGCAACTTTGCAGATTCTGCAAGTTCCGCTATGGTGAACCCATGGACGCCCAGGGGCTGCGGGAGCGCAAGAAGCGGGAGACGCGGATCGCGTTGAGCTGGGCCACCATCCGGCTGGTGGTGGAGCGGGGACTGGACAACGTCCGGATCGAGGACATCGCCGCCGAGGCCGGGGTGTCGACCCGCACCTTCAGCAACTACTTCGCCACCAAGGGCGAGGCCATCGTCGCCCGGCACTTCGAACGGGCCCACGCGATCGCCGAGCAGCTGCGGCACCGGCCGGCGGACGAACCGATCTGGACGGCCGTCACCGAGGCGGCGCTGGCCGGATTCGCCCTCGGCGAAGGCGATGCCGACAACGTCGTCCCGGACGAGCAGTGGCTCAGCGGAGTCCGGCTGATGGTTTCCGAACCCGCGCTGCAGAGCGAGTTCGCGAAAGCCGGCGCCGCGGCCGAAGCCGAGCTCGCCGCGGCCATCGCCGAGCGCACCGGCACCAACGCCACGAACGACCTCTACCCGCGGCTGGTGGCGGCCACGGTGAGTGCCGCGCTCACCGTGACCATCCAGCAGTGGCTCGGCACCGAACCACCGGCCTCGATGGCCGCGCTCCTGCGCGACGTGTTCGGGCAGCTCGCCGCGGGACTGCCCGCACCGCACTGACCCTTCGCACTGACCTCTCGCACCACTGAGGGCGCCCGGTACCCGCCGGGCTGATTCGTCCTGCCCTCTTCCGTTCTTCCCCACACCCGAGGAGTTTCGTCATGCACGACGTCGTCATCGCCGGAGCCGGCCCGAACGGCCTGATGCTCGCCTGCGAGCTCAGCCTCGCCGGCGTCCGGCCCCTCGTCCTCGAAAAGCTGCCCGAACCGACCACGGAACACCGCGCCAACGGCATGGTCGGCCAGGTCGTCCGGATGATCGACCGCCGCGGCCTGCACGACCGGCTCGCGGGGCCGCTCGGCCCGCCGCGGCCCCGGTTCGTCTTCGGCGCGTTGCCGCTCGACCTCACGCTCGCGCCGGAGACCCAGTTCCACCTCCTGCCCGTGCCGCAACGGCGGATCGCGGCGATGCTCACCGAGCGCGCCACCGAGCTCGGGGCCGAGATCCGCCGTGGGCACGAGCTCACCGGCCTCGAGCAGCACGCCGAAAGCGTCACCCTCCAGGTCGCCGGCCCGGACGGCCCCTACACCCTCGAAACCCGGTACCTCGCCGGCGCGGACGGCGGCCGCAGCGTCACCCGGAAGCTGTCCGGCATCGGTTTCCCGGGGGTCACCGAGGACCGCAGCGTCTCCCGGTCGGCGCACGTCACCATCCCGCCGGAGATCCTCGATCCTGGCACCGGCGGGTTGCGGGTGCCAGGCCACGGCGTCGTCCCGCCGTTGTTCCACTACCGCACCGAAACCGGGCTGTTCATCTACGCGCCGCTCGAGACCGGCACGTCGGTGACGACCATCGAGTGGGTCGAGGACGACACCGGCGACGACATCGCCATGACCCTGGACGAGCTGCACGCGAGCATCCGCCGCGTCCTCGGCGCCGACGTCCCGCTGAACCCGCCCACGGGCGACGGCCCGCACCTCACGCGGCGGCTGCACGGGCGCAACACCCGGCTTGCCGAACGCTTCCGCGACGGCCGCGTGCTGCTGGTCGGCGACGCCGCGCACGTCCACTCTGCGATCGGCGGTCCCGGGCTCAACCTGGGCATGCAGGACGCGATCGGGCTCGGCTGGAAGCTCGCGGCCGAAATCCGCGGCTGGGCGCCGCCGGGACTGCTCGACACCTACGAGGCCGAACGCCGCCCGGCCGCCGAACGCGTCGTCATGCACACCCAGGCCCAGTCCGCGCTCATCGCGCCGGGCAGTGAGGTCACCGCACTGCGGGAGCTGTTCGGCGAACTGCTCCGGCTGCCGGGCACCGTGCGGCACATCGCGGACCTGATGTCCGGCGCCGACATCCGCTACGACGCGGCCACCGACCACCCGCTCGACGGCCGGTGGGCCCCGGACGTGGTGCTGGACAACGGGATCCGGCTGGCCGAGCTGACCAGGACGGCCCGGCCGCTGCTGCTGGACCTCACCGGCGGCTCGCTCGGTGCCGAGCTGCGCGGCTGGACCGACCGCGTCGACCTCGTCGCCGCCCGGCCCGCGGGGGAGGCGCCGGCGACGGCGATGCTGCTGCGGCCGGACTGCTACGTCGCCTGGGCGACCAGCTCGGCCGAGCCCGACGACACCGAGCGGAAGGCGCTGCGAGCGGCACTGGAGCGGTGGTTCGGCAGCCCGGTTGACATGTAGGAGATCTCCTACGTAATGCCGCGGGCATGACGATCACCCACGTGCAGTTCCTGACCCTGCCCGTCGCCGACCACGCCCGCGCGCGGGACTTCTACGTCGGCAAGCTCGGCTTCGAAGCACTCGTCGACCGCCGCACGCCCGAAGGCGGCCGGTTCGTGATGGTCGCGCCGAAGGGCGCGAAGACGGGCGTGGTGCTGACCGACCAGCAGGTCACCGGGATCGAGCCGGGTCCGCGGCACTTCCAGCTGCAGACGACCGATCTCGACGCCGACGTCGCCACGCTGCGGGCGGCCGGTGTCGAGGTCGCCGACCCGGAGGAGCGGCCGTGGGGGCGCGCGACGTCCTTCAAGGACCTCGACGGCCACACGCTCGGCCTGCTGCAGCCGTCGGACTTCGGCAACGTCCCGAACTGATGCCGGTCAACGACGACGTCTTCGCCGCCCTCGCCAGCCCGGCGCGGCGGGAAGTCCTGCGGCTGCTGCTGGACGGCCCGATGGCCGCCGGTGCGATCGCCGAACGGTTCGAGATGGCCCGGCCCAGCCTCTCGGAACACCTTCGGGTGCTTCGGGAGGCGGGCCTGGTCAGCGAGCAGCGCCAAGGCCGCAACCGCGTCTACCGGCTCGACGCGGCCCCGCTCGAAGAGGTCGCCGACTGGCTCACGCCGTACGAGCGGTTCTGGCGGAGCAAGCTCGCCAACCTGCGTGACCTGCTCGACGAAGAGGACGACCTGTGACCGACGACGACCCGGCCGCGATCCACGTCGACCAGTTCCTCGCCCACCCGGCCCGCAAGGTGTGGCGCGCGCTGACCGAGCCGGACCTGTTCGAGCGCTGGATCAACATGCCGAACGACATCAAACCCGTGGTGGGACACCGGTTCCAGCTGCTGGCGCAGCCGGTGCCCGCGGCCGGGTTCGCCGGCGGGCCGGTGGCCTGCGAGGTCCTCGAAGTCGAGCTCGAGCGCAAGCTCAGCATCCGCTGGGGTCCTCGGTGGACGGTCACGTGGCGGCTCGAACCGGAGGGCACCGGCCCCCGGCTGTTCCTCAGCCACACCGGCTTCGACCCGGACGACGAGTTCGAGCGCGTCTCCCGGCGCATCATGGGCGGCGGCTGGCGCTCCCACGTGCCGCGCGCACTGGCCCGGCTGCTGGAGACGCTGCCGGACCCGCCCCCGTTCCCGATCCGGCCAAAGGCAGGCCGCCCCCCGAGCGGCACGTAACCGTTGCCACGGGCGGATTCGGCCGTGGCTGTGGTCGGATCGGGAACGAACGGCGCAGTACCATCGGGAGGTGACCCCCGCCGCTGATGCCGCCGAGACGAAACCCCTGCGCGCCGACGCCCGGCGCAACCGGGCGCGCGTGCTGGAAGCGGCCGAGAGCGTGTTCGCCGCCAAGGGCACCGGGGCGCCGACCGAAGAGGTCGCCCGCGTCGCCGGTGTCGGCATCGGCACCGTCTTCCGGCACTTCCCGACGAAGGAAGCCCTGCTGGAGGCTGTGCTCGTCGCCCGGCTGCACCGGTTCGCCGACGAGGCCGAAGCCGTCGTGGCGGCCGACTCCGCCGACCCGGGCGACGCGTTCTTCACCTTCCTCGCCGGCTGGATCGAGATGTCCAGCGCGAAGAACGCCTACTTCGAAGCGCTCACCGCCGCCGGGGTGAGCGTGCCGCACGCCAAGTCCGACATCGGCGCCCGGCTGCTCGGCGCGCTCGGGGTGCTCCTGTCCCGCGCCCAGGCCGCGGGCGCGGTCCGCGAAGACCTCGTCACCGGTGAGCTGATCACGATCATCATCGGCGTGGCGAAGGCCGCCGAATACGCGGGCCCGGACGCGCGGCTGCGCGAGCGGGCCGTGACGATCCTCTTCGACGGCCTCCGCCCGCAGGTGTCAGCGGGGGAGCGGCGCTGAGCCGACCGGCTCGAGCGTCGGCCGCTTCGGGGCGATGGTGTCCCCGGACGACTCGCCCTTCACCCGCCGCCGCACCCACGGCAGCGCGTGCTCCCGCGCCCACTGCAGGTTTTCGCTGCGGCGCGCGGCGGGACTCAGCACCGCGCGCGGCGCCAGTTCCGGGCTGATCAGCGGGTGCTCGACGCCGAGGACCCGCAGCACCTCGATGGCGACCTCGGTGTGCCCGAGTGCGTTGAGGTGCAGGCGGTCCGGCGCCCAGAACCGGCGGTCGCACAGCTGCCGCATCGACCACAGATCGACCAGCAGGGCGTCGTGGCGGGCGGCGATACCGCGCACGAGCTCGTTGTAGATCGCCACCCGGCCCCGGATGGCGCGGAACAGCGGGTCCTCGACGCCGTCGACCCCGGTGAACAGGATCAGGCGGGCGCCGGTGGCCCGGATCCGGGCGACGGCGGTTTCGTAGTCGACGAGCAGCGCGTCGATGTCGACCTTGGGCCGCATGAGGTCGTTGCCGCCGGCGTAGAGGGAGACGAGGTCGGGCTCCAGGGCGAGCCCCGGCTCGAGCTGTTCGCCCAGCACCTGCGGCAGCAGCTTGCCGCGGACGGCGAGGTTGGCGTAGCGGAAATCCGGCTCGCGCGCGGCGAGCTGCTCGGCGACGCGGTCGGCCCAGCCGCGCACGCCGTTCGCGGCGGCCGGGTCGTCGTCCCCGACGCCTTCGGTGAACGAATCCCCCATGACCACTAAGCGCTTGCTCATGTCAGCAGTCTAAGCAGGCGCCCGCCGGGCGGAGCACGCCCATGGGATTCACTCGCGGGATCTGTCGAATCCGGCCCTCCCCGCATGACGTCCTGGCAAGAGGACGTCGAGGAGGCAGCCATGACGAAAGAGTTCGAGGTCGGGTTCGAGGGCACCCTGACCGCCACACCGGAGCAGTGCTGGCGCGCGATCACCGTCGAGACGGGCAGCTGGTCGTGGCCCATCTCCTACGAGCCGTGGGCCGGCGGCCGCGAGTCCGGGCTGACCTTCTACGGCGGGGAGGTCACCGTCTGGCAGCCCGGCGAGCACTTCGCGACCCGGTGCGAGAAGGACGGCTGGTTCAACGAGCTCGACTACACCTTCGAATCCCGCGGCGAGGCCACTCACTTGAAGTTCGTGCACCGCGGCGTCTTCCTGGAGGACTGGGACACGAACTACGACGCGTGCCGGCAGCACACCGCGTTCTACTACCACTCGCTCGGGGAGTACCTGACCCACTTCCCCGGCCGCAGCGCCACCTACGCGATGACCGAGGCGCCCGAGCCGTCCGCCCGGCCGGACGGCTTCGCCAAGCTGACGAAGGCACTCGACGTTGCGGCCGGCCTCCGGGTCGGTGACCCGGTGAGCGTGCGCGGTATCCACGGCGTCGCCGACTACGTCACGCCGCACTTCCTCGGGGTCCGGACCGCGGACGCGCTGTACCGGTTCTACGGCCGCAACGCGTTCGGCTGGCGGATCGGCGTCGGCCGGCACCACTTCACCGAGATCGACACCGACGCGGAGGCCGAAGGCTGGGAGGCGTGGCTGGCTGAGGTCTTCGGTTAGGCCGTCAGCTGCCGGGCCCGGTGGTCGGCGACGTGGACGCGGGTCGCGCAGCGGGTCGAGCAGAAGCGGCGACGGCCATTGCGGGACGTGTCGACGTACGCCGTTTCGCAGCCTTCGCGGCCGCAGATCCCGAGGCGGTCCGGCGCTTCGCACACGAGGTGGGCCAGCCCGCCCGCGGTGTACGCGCGGACGCGCCCCACCGGGCCCGCGTCCTCGGCCGAGTAGTGCAGGTGGGGCGGTTTGCCGTCGTGGGTGGCGATGTACGGCCGGCACGCCGCCTCGGCCAGCAGGTCGTTGACCAGCTCCGGACGCGCTTCGGGGGCCGCGGCGAACACCGGCCGCAGCCGGTGGGCCCAGGCGGCGATCCGCGTGGCCTCCTCGTCGGTCAGCGCCGGGATGGACATGCCGTTGCGGACCATCCCGGCCAGCAGCTCACTCGCCGACCCCGCGTTCACCAGGTCGGCGGCCACGAGCGCGGCCGGGCCGCCGTAAGGGTTGAAGTGCACAAAGTCATTACACCACGATCGGGACATGGACGGAACCCGTTGCCCCCGCTGCGGCTGGCCGCTCGCCGAACTGCCGGCGACCGCGGCCCGGCCCGCCACCCACCGGCTCGACTACGTGCGCTGCGTCTGCGGCAGCTGGCTCGCCCGCCTCGACGGCGAGGTCGTCGGCGCCACCCAGCCACCGTGACCCAGCCGCCGCGACTCAGAGGTCGAGCACGCCCGCCGCGTTGTCGTTCCACTGGTCGACCCGGCGGATGTACTCGTACAGCGCGCGGCTGCCGCGCACCCAGCGCCCCTGGTCGGCGATCGCGAGGTCGTCCGCGCCGGCGCGGCGGGCCTCGGTGGCGAACCCGGACCGCAGGGAGTGCCCGGTCACCGGGTACGGCAGGCCCGCGCGGACGCCGGCCCGGGTGAGGATCTGGTTGACCCCGGTCGTGCTCAGCGCGGGTTCGCCGACGTTGCCGTGCCGGTCGACCCGGCGGAACGCGGGCCCCTCGGTGATCCCGGCGCCGGAGCGCCACGCGTGCCACGCCCGCACCGGGTCGGTGTCGGGGTTCTCGCGCCGCGGGACGACCATGTCGCCGGTGCTCTTGCCGTGCCGCACGGTCACCGCCAAGCCCCGATCGTCGACCGGCTCGACGTCGGTGACCAGCAGGTTCGCCAGGTCGGAACACCGGGCGGCGATGGGGAACCCGATCAGCAGCATCGCACGGTCGCGGGCGCCGGCGAGGGTGTCCGGGCACGCCCGGGACATCGCCCGCAGGTCGGTCAGGGTGACCATGGTGGCCTTGCCGCGGCCGCGCTGGATCCCCTCGCGGGCCAGCCGCTGCCGGTAGCCCTTCAGCGCGCGCCACGCGGCGCGGCTCGCTTCGGGGTCGACGACGACCTTGTGGTGCCGCAGCCCGGCGAGCGCGCCGGTGAGCCGCCGTTCGATCGTCGACGGCGCCGCCGGGGCGGCCCGTTCGGGCACCTCCGGCACGGCGCGCTCGTCCGGCCGCAGCGTGCGGCCGCGCTCGAGCCAGACGACGAACCCGGTCAGGGCACCGATCGACGCCGACAGCGGCGGGATCCCGGCTTCGGCGGTGTAGTCCTGCCACACCTGCCAGTCCTGGGCGTAGGCCTTGAGCGTGTTCGGCGGCCGCTGCCCGTCGACGTGCCGGGCGGCGGCTTCGTCGAGCAGGGCGAGCCGGTCCTGCGGGCTCGCGGCGGCGAGGGCGGCGTCGGTCACCGGTTCGAGCTCGGGCACGCGCCGAGGTTACGGGAAGTAGGTACTTTCTCCGGTGAGGCGTGTCGATCCGGCCGGGTGCCGTTCGTATGAGGGGCGAGACGGCGAAAGGAACCGACGTGAAGCAGTACCTGCTCAGCATCTACCAGCCCGACGGACCGACCCCGGGGCCGGAGGTGCTCGACGGCGTCATGAAGAAGCTCGACGCCCTCAACGCCGACCTCAAGGCGGCCGGGGCCTGGGTGTTCGCCGGTGGGCTGCACCCGCCGTCCACCGCCACCGTGCTGCGGGCCGGCGACGGCGGCACGCTCGTCACCGACGGCCCGTTCACCGAAGGCAAGGAACACCTCGGCGGGTTCACGATCATCACCGCGCCCGACCTCGACGCGGCGCTCGTCTGGGGCAGCCGGCTCGCCGACGCCGTCGCGCCGCTGCCGGTCGAGGTGCGGCCGTTCGCCGGATGAGCGTCGAGGACGTCTTCGCCGCGGAGTACGGCCGCGCCGTGTCGGTGCTGGTGCGGGTGTTCGGAAGCATCGATGTCGCCGAAGAAGCCGTGCAGGACGCGTTCGCCGAGGCCGTCCGGCGGTGGCCGACGGACGGGGTGCCGCCGAGCCCGGCCGGCTGGATCATCACCACCGCCCGCAACCGCGCCATCGACCGCCTGCGCCGGGAAGCCGCCCGGGCGGACAAGCACGCCCAGGCCGCCCTGCTGCATGCCACTCATCCGAATGACACAGCCGAGCCTGTCGAGGAGGACGCCGTGCCCGACGAACGGCTCCGGCTGATCTTCACCTGCTGCCACCCCGCGCTGGCCCGGCCGACGCAGGTCGCGCTGACCTTGCGGCTGCTCGGCGGCCTCACCACCGCCGAGATCGCCGGCGCGTTCCTGGTGGCCGAGCCGACGATGGCCCAGCGGATCGTCCGGGCGAAGAACAAGATCCGGGACGCGGGCATCCCGTACCGCGTCCCGCGGGACGCCGACCTGCCGGCGCGGCTGTCCGCGGTGCTCGGCGTGCTGTACCTCATCTTCAACGAGGGCTACACGGCGAGCGCGGGGACGGACCTGGTCCGCGACGACCTGTGCCGCGAGGCGATCCGCCTCGCCCGCGTCCTGGCCGGGCTGATGCCCGACGAGCCGGAGGTCTGGGGCCTGCTGGCGCTGATGCTGCTGATCGACGCGCGCCGCGCGGCCCGCACGACGGCGTCCGGCGACCTGGTGCTGCTGGCCGACCAGGACCCCGCCCGGTGGGACGCGGATCTGGTCGCCGAGGGGCAGCAGATCGTCCGCCGGTGCCTGCGCCGCAACCAGCCGGGCCCGTACCAGATCCAGGCGGCGATCCAGGCCGTCCACAGCGACGCGCCCACGGACTGGGCCCAGGTCAAGGCGTTGTACGACCAGCTGCTGGCGATCACGCCGACGCCGGTGGTGGCGCTGAACCGGGCGGTGGCGGTCGCCGAGGTCGACGGTCCCGGTCCGGCGTTGGCCCTGGTCGAGGACCTGGATCTGGCGCGGTTCCCGCTGTACCACGCGATCCGCGCGGACCTCCTGGACCGGGCAGGGCGGAGTGGGGAAGCGGTGGCTGCTTACACGGCGGCGATCGAGCTGACTCACAACGCGGCCGAGAGGTCCCTGCTGGAGCGGAAGCGGGCCGCAGCGTCAACTCTGGGTTGACATCAAGGGGGCTCCTAGTTTTTCGAGGCCCTCAATCCGCCCTTTGTGACCCCGGGATCTTCTGGCCCGTTCTGGGTTTGGATATGTGACCTTATCCAAACCCAGACACCTCGACAGGTATCTTCTAATTTTGAACAGTTGCTACTAGTTCTGATTAGAAGCTTTGATAGGCTCTCGTGCATGACGGAAGACGCAGGTCAGGCCCGAATCTGTGAGTACCGGCGCTGTGGAGCGCCGCTGCCGCCGGCAGTGGGCCGGGGGAGCCGGGCCCGGTTCTGTCAGGACGGCAAGACCTGGGGGCGCCGGAACCTGACCTGCCGCGACGCCGAAGCTGTCCTGTCGGACGCGGAGTCGCTGCGGGAGAGCGACACCGAGCTGGATGACACCGCTGTCACGGCGCTCGCCGGGCAGGTCGACCGCGTGCTCGAACCCGCGCGAGGCCTCGTCGAGACGCTCACGACCTTGCGTCACCAGCTGGAAGCCACCACGGCGGCCGCGCTCGCCGAACGGGACGCCTCCCTGGCCGAGGCCGACGGCCACCGCCGGCAACGCGGGCTTGCCGAAGCCGAAGCCGCCCGGGCGCGAGACGTCGCCGATGAGGCGGCCCGGACCGCGGCGGAGGCCGAGCGGGAGAAAGCGACGGCTCTGCGGGAGCGGGACGAGGACCGGGCCGCCCGGCGGGCCGCGCTGCAGGAGCAGCAGCGGGCCGAAGGGCAGCTGGCCGCGGTGCGGGACGAACTCGGGAGGGTCGCCGAGCGAGCCGACGCCACCGCCGCCTTGGCCGGCGAGCGGGCCGCGGTGATCGCCACGCTGACCGCCGAACTCGCGGCCGCCCGCGGGGCCCTCAACGAAGAGCGCGAGCGCAGTCAAGCCGCGTCGGCGCGCGCGGAAGCAGCCGAAGCCCGCGCGGAGACGACGACTCAGCGTCTCGACGCGGCCGAGACCCGCGCTGAGGCCGCGGCCGAACGGCTGGCGGCGGCCGAGACTCGCGCCGAAGCGGCCGCCGGACGCCTCGATGCCGCCCGCGAAGAGCTGACCAAGGCAGCTACTGCCCATCGGGTCGCGCTCGACCAGGCCCGGGCGGACGGCGACCGGCGGCTGGCCGAGCTGCAGGCCGCGCACGAGCAGACCGTCCGGTCCATGCACGAGACCACCACGAACCTCGGGGCCGAACTTCGGGTCTGCACCGGCCGCGCCGACAACGCCGAGCGTGCGCTGGCCAGGACGCTGGCCGTCCTGCGGGAGACGCAGGTGAGCCTGCCCGAGGACGTCGCGGCAATGCTTAAGTAACTGCTTGACTATTCGGCGGCCCGGGCATAACTTAAGTACATGCTTGACCATGAGCTGGACCTGGTGTTCCGTGCCCTGGGCGACCGGACGCGGCGGGCGCTGGTGGAGCGGCTCGTGCGCGGGCCGGCCTCGGTCAGCGAGCTCGCCGAGCCGCTGACCATGTCGCTCGCCGCCGTGGTGCAGCACCTGCAGGTGCTCGAATCCGCCGGGATCGTGCGGTCGGAGAAGACCGGCCGTGTCCGTACCTGCCGGATCGAACCGGAGATGCTGCGCGCCGGCGAGCACTGGCTCGGCCGGCAGCGCACCACGTGGGAAAGCAGGCTCGACCGGCTCGGCGACTTCCTCGCCGAGCCGCCCGGAACGTCGGAAGGGAGCACGACATGACCGTCAAGCACGCCACGTTCACGCTCGAACGCACCTACCCCGCCCCGCCGGCACGGGTGTTCGCCGCGTGGGCGGACCCCGCCGCCAAGACCCGCTGGTTCGTCCCCGACGGAACCCACGAGCTGGACTTCCGCGTCGGCGGCCGCGAAACCGTCGAGGCCGCGGGCCCGGACGGCACGCCCCTGTCGGTCGTCTCGACCTACCACGACATCGTGCCCGGGCGGCGGATCGTCTACTCCACGACGTTGAGCGGCGGCGAGTCACTCGCCACGGTCTCGATCACGACGGTGGAGCTGATCGGCGAAGACGGCGGCACCCGCCTGGTCCTGACCGAGCAGGACACGCTCCTCGACGACGCCGAGAAACCCGAGTGGCGTGAGCAGGGCACCGGCGACTGGCTCGACCGGCTGGGCGAGGCGCTGAAATGACCCCCGAACAGCTCATCGAAGCCCGGGTCGCGACCGTGGCGGCGAAGGACGTGGAGACGCTGGTCGCGCAGTACGCCGAGGACGTCACGCTGTTCGACGCGCTCGGCCCGCTGCGCGACACCGGCCGGGACGTCGAACGCCGGCGGCTGCGGGAATGGTTCGGCGGCTACCGCTCCGCGATCGACCTGCGGATCCGGGACCTCGAAGTGGTCGCCGACGGCGATGTCGCGTTCGCGCACTACCTGTTCCAAGTCAAGGGCACCATGACCGACGGCACCGAGGTGGACATGGCGGTGCGCTCGACCGTCGGGTTCCACCGGGGCGAGGACGGCTGGAAGATCGTCCACGAGCACAGCTCGGTGCCGTTCACGCCGACCGGTACCGCTGGGGACTGACCCCGAACTCGCGTTTGAAGGCCGCGCTGAGGGCGAACGCGCTGCCGTAGCCGACCTGGTGGGCGACCGCACCGATCGTCGCTTCCGGGTGCTGGCGCAGCAGATCCGCGGCGAGCGCGAGCCGCCAGCCGGCGAGGTAGGCCATCGGTGTCTCGCCGACCGTCGTCGCGAAGCGCCGGGCCAGCGCGGCCCGGGAAACGCCGGTGTCGGCGGCGAGCTTGGCGACTGTCCACGGCTCGGCGGGCTGGTGCTGCAGCAACCGCAGGGCCTGCCCGACGACCGGGTCGTCGTGCGCGCGGTACCAGGCCGGCGCGCTGGTGTCAGGGCGGTCGAACCACGTACGCAGCGCGGCGATCAGCAGCAGGTCGAGCAGCCGGTCGAGGACGGCTTCCTGCCCGGGCACGTCCCGGCCGATCTCGGCGGCGAGCAGCCCGACGAGGGGCGTCGGCCAGTCGGCCGCCCGCAGGACGATCAGCGCCGGCAGCGCGGCCAGGAGCTTCTTGCTGATCTCGCCTTCCATGCCGTAGGTGCCGGTGAGCAGGACGACCGGACCGCCGGTGCCCCAGGTGCGGACGCCGAGGCCGGCGTAGTCGGTGAGGTGCCCGCCGTCGGGGGTGCGGCATACCTGTCCGGGCAGGATCAGCGCCTGCGGGGGTGTCGACGGCTGGTCGGCGACCAGGTACGGGTCCGGGCCGCGGGCGATCGCGACGTCGCCCTCGTCGAGCAGGACGCTCTCGCCGGCGTCCGGGACGATCCACGCCTCGCCGCGTACGACCGACACGACGGTCAGCGGTGCCTCGTCCTCGATGCGCAGGCACCACGGCGGGGTCAGCACCGAGCGGAGCAGGAACGCGCCGTGGGCGCGAGGGCCGTCGAGGAGCGCGGCGAGCGGGTCCATGCGGCCGAGTGTAGACGCTGAAACATGCGATCAAGCCTTTGAACTATGGAGAGTCTTACCGGCAGGCGGTTGACTCACGGCCATGACAACGAACTTCCTGGTGGTGGGCGGCACCGGCAAGACCGGGCGCCGCGTGGCGGATCGGCTGCGGGAGCGCGGCCTGCCGGTGCGGATCACGTCGCGGCGCGGAGCGCCGCCGTTCGACTGGGGTGACCGCGGGACCTGGGCACCGGCACTGAAGAACATCGACGCCGTCTACCTGACCTACTACCCCGATCTGGTGGTGCCCCAGGCGGCCGACGACGTCCGCGCGTTCGCGGAACTGGCCGTGGCTCAAGGGATCCGGCACCTGGTGCTGCTGTCCGGCCGCGGTGAGGAGGAAGCCGAGGCGTGCGAACGGATCGTGGCCGGCGCCGGGACCGGCTGGACGGTCCTGCGCTGCAGCTGGTTCGCGCAGAACTTCAGCGAGCACTTCCTCCTCGACGCCGTGCGCGGCGGGGAGATCGCGCTGCCGGCGGGCACGGTGACCGAGCCGTTCGTCGACGTCCGCGACATCGCCGACGTCGCGGTGAAGGTGCTGACCGAGCCCGGCCACACCGGGCAGCTGTACGAGCTGACCGGGCCGCGGCTGCTGAGCTTCGCCGACGCCGCCGCGGATATCGCGGCCGCGTCGGGACGAGATGTCCGCTATGTTCCGGTTTCCGCGGAGGAGTACGCCGCCGCGGCCGTCGAGTACGGAGTGCCGAAGGAAGAGGCCGGGGCGCTGACCGAGCTGTTCGCGCGGGTGCTCGACGGCCGCAACGAGTCGGTGACCCACGACGTCGAGCGGGTGCTGGGGCGGCCGGCGACGGACTTCGCCGGCTTCGCGCGGGACGCGGCGGCGACCGGGGTCTGGGCTCGGTGAAGGGGAAGGAGAGACCGATGTCGACTGTGGTGCTGGTGGCCGCGCTGGTCGCGGCCGGGTTGATCGCCGGGCTGTTCTACGCCTATGCGTGTTCGGTGCTGCCGGGGCTCGCGCGCGGCGACGACAAGACGTTTGTGGAGGCGATGCGCGGGATCAACATCGCGATCGTCAACCCCGTCTTCCTGCTGACGTTCCTGGGCGCGCCGCTGCTGGCGGGCGTGGCGATCTTCCTCGACCCGGGGCCGCGGCCGTGGGTGATCGCCGGGTTCGCGTGCCTGGTGGCGATGGTCGTGATCACCGCGGTGGTGAACATCCCGTTGAACAACGCGCTGGCGAGCGGCGGGGACGACTACGCGGCGGTGCGGGCGGCGTTCGAGACGATCTGGGTGCGCTGGAACGTGTTGCGTGCCGTGGTGAGCACAGCGGGCTTCGGCTGCCTGGTCGCCGCCGTGCTCACCACGAAGTGACTCAGTCCGCGAGGCGGAAGAGCAGGTCGGTGACCCACTGGCCCGGGTCGGGCACCTCGAGGGGGTTGGTGCGCAGGACTTCCAGGCGGCCACCCCACTCCTCGCCGTCGGGGCCTTCGGTGACGTCCCACGTGACGCCCTCGGCGGCGCCCCACGCCAGGACTTCCGCGGTCGCGGCGGCCAGGCCGTCGGGGGCGCCGACGTAGGTTTCGAACACGTATTTCCCGGCCGGGACCTCGCCGATGAACGTCGGTTCGTCCGGACTGAACCCGCCTTCGATCGGGATCCCGGCCTCGACGGTGAACCGCATCCCCGGGTGCAGCACGCGGTAGCGGAAGAACGGCGCGCCGGCCGGGACGATCCCGTGACCGGCCAGGGCGCCGATGAGCGGTGGCAGCCGGTCGGCGATGCGCGGGAACTCCTCGAGCCCGAGGGTGGCGCGCTCGGCGACGTACCGCTGGGCCGGGCGGTCCACGATGGACGGCATCAGAGTCCTTCCGGGACGAAGATCGGGCGGACTTCGATGCTGCCGTAGGTCGCGGCGGGGTGCTTGGCCGCGATCTCGAGGGCTTCGTCGAGGTCGTCGCAGTCGAGGACGACGTAGCCGCCGATCTGTTCCTTGGCCTCGGTGAACGGTCCGTCGGTGAGCAGCACTTCCCCGTCCCGGACGCGGATCGTGGTGGCTTCCGACGGCGGGCGCAGGCCGCCTCCGCCGTGGATCTTGCCGCGGCGGGCCAGGTCTTCGCCCCAGCCGTCGCAGCCGTCGTACTGGTGTTCCTCGGCGGTCTCGTCGCCGGCGATCATCAGCAGGTACCGCATTCAGCGTCCTTCCAGTACTTCGCGCAGGCGCGCGGCGAAGGCTTCCGGTTCGAGGGCGAACCCGCCGTGGTCGCCCGGGAACTCCACGGCGGTCAGGCCGAGGTCGGTGGCGAGCCCGACGGCGGTTTCGTGGGCCGTCGACCCGGCGGACTTCTCGCCGACGGCCACGACCAGCCGCGCGGACGTCGCCCGCAGCGCGCCGAGATCGGGTTCGTAGCCGCCGGTGGCCGCCATCAGGTGGCGGAAGAAGTAGGTGAAGTTGCCTTCGCCACGCGGGTCGAGCGGGGGCACGGGGTCGACCCCCACGAGCGCCATGAAGGCGGCGAAGGCCGGGCCGAGGCCTTGGTCGCGGAACAGCGCCGGGATGTCGGGCCCGTCGAGGGCTCCCGCGGGCAGGTAACGGCTGACCGGCGGTTCGTGCAGCACGACCGTGCGGACGTCACCGGGGTGCCGCACGACGTGGTCGAGCATCGTGATGGCGCCGCCGCTGCTGGCGAACACGTCCGCGGGGCCGGCTTCGGCGAGCAGCCGGTGCACGTCGTCGGCGTGCTCGCGGAGGACGTCGTCCCCGGGTTCGCCGTCGAGGGGGCTGCGGCCGAGGCCGCGCGGGTCGTAGGTGATGACGGTGTGGTCCTCGGCCAGCACCGGCCGGATGTGGGTGAACACCGCGGCGTCGGCGGGGCCGCCGGGAACCAGCAGCAGCACCGGACCGCGGCCGGTGACGTCGTAGGTGAGGGTGGCGCCGGGGACGGCGAGGGTGGTCATGGGCTTTCCTCCGGTGGTCGGGGTTCACCCGGCCGACGAACGGGCGCGCCCGGGACCGACACCGTCTCCGAAATTCTTCGCGTGAGGTACGCGCGTTCGGCCTCGGTGGGCGCGAGGTCGCGCGCTGTCGCGTACCAGTCGGCGGCTTCGGCGTGGCGGCCCAAGCGGCGGAGGAAGTCGGCGCGGGTGGCCGGCAGCAGGTGGTAGCCGTCCATCGTCAGGTCGTCGAGCAGGGCGAGCCCGGCGAGCGGGCCGTCGGCCATGCCGACCGCGACGGCCCGGTTGAGCTCGACGACGGCGCTGGGGACGTGCTTGCGCAGTTCGCCGTAGAGCCCGGCGATCTGGGCCCAGTCGGTGTCGGCGGGCGTCGCGGCGGTGGCGTGGCAGGCCGCGATGGCGGCCTGGATCTGGTACGGCCCCGGCCGCCGCCGGCGCAGCGCCGTCTCCAGGACCTGGGTGCCCTCGGCGATTTCGCCCGCGTCCCACCGGGTGCGGTCCTGTTCCTCGAGCGGGACGAGTTCGCCGTCGGGGCCGGCCCGGGTGGCGCGGCGGGCGTGCTGCAGCAGCATCAGGGCGAGCAGGCCGAGGGCCTCGGGTTCGTCCGGCATGAGGCGTGCCAGGACGCGGGCGAGCCGGACGGCTTCGGCGGCGAGGTCGGGGCGCAGCAGGTCGGGCCCGGCGCTGGCGGAGTAGCCCTCGTTGAACGTCAGGTACAGCACGCCGAGGACGGCGGCGGTGCGTTCGGGCAGCAGGTGCGCGGGTGGGACGCGGTAGGGGATGCCCGCGTGGCGGATCTTGCGCTTCACCCGCACGAGGCGCTGGGACATGGTGGCTTCCGGGACGAGGAAGGCGCGGGCGATCTCGGCGGTGGACAGCCCGGCCAGGGTGCGCAGCGCGAGCGCGACCTGGGCTTCGGTGGCCAGGGCCGGGTGGCAGCAGGTGAAGATGAGCCGCAGCCGGTCGTCGGTCACGCCGCTGTCGTCGCTCTCGGGTTCTTCGGGGACGTGCATCAGGGCGGCCTCCCGGAGCTTGGCGGCGCCGGCGGTCTCGCGGCGGAGCCGGTCGGTGGCGCGGTTGCGGGCGGCGGTGGTCAGCCAGGCGCCGGGCCGCTTCGGGACGCCGTCGCGCGGCCAGGTGCGCAGGGCGAGGGCGAACGCTTCCTGGGCGCACTCCTCGGCGAGGTCCCAGTCGCCGGTGATCCGGATGAGCGTGGCCACGACCTGGCCCCACTCCTCGCGGAACGCCTCCGCGACCGCGCTCTCGACGTCCACCGCTGCTCCTTCCGCCGGTTCACCCACCCGACGAACGGCCGGGCCCGGGACCGACAGCTGCCGCGTGGCAGGCGCCGTACCCCTCGGCGCGCACGACGATCCGGCCGCCTTCGACGCGGATGGCCGTCTCGGTGGCGTCGCTGACCGCGGTGACGCCGGCGGCCGCGGCGAGCTCGCCGGTCGCGTCGCAGACGAGCCGCAGGCGGGGCCGTTCCGGGGGCGCGATGGCCTGGTCGAGGCAGCCGCGCAGGTCGGCGACGGCGAGCCGGGCCAGCGGGGCGAGTTCGCCGGGGTCGCTGGTGACGAGGACGGCGGTGACGTCGGCGCCGGCGCGCACGGCTTCTTCGAAGGCGGCGGCGCGGTGCAGGCCGAGGATGGTGACGACGCCGTCACCGGGCCGGAACGGTGCGCCGGTCAGCAGGTCGGTGGCCGCGGGCGGGGTCCACGGCTGGTCGGCGGGCCGGATCTGGCTCGTGATCGGCGGAACGGCCGGCCAGTCGTCGCTGAGGTCGAGGTCGAGCAGCGCGGTGCAGGCGGAGACGATGTGGAACGGCTCGCCGAAGCCGGGCGCGGCGGCGGCGAGCTGGCTCGCGCCGTGCAGCGTGGTGAGGGCGGCTTCGGCGACGCGGACCAGGCGCCGTCCCGGGCGCAGCCGTTCCAGGGCGAGCCCGAGCAGGATCGCCTCGACGCGCATGAGCTGCGCGAACGGCCGTCGTGTGTGCTCGTCGGCGAGGATCTCGGGCAGCAGGTCGCGGCCGAGGCGGGCGTCGCCGCTGTCGTCGTCGGTGGCCAGGGGCAGGCGTGCGACCCACGCGCGCGCGAACGCGGCCAGGACGTCGGCCGCGGTGGGGTGCGGCGGTGGTGTGGCGGGCCGGGGTGCCCGTTCGGCGAGATCGGCCAGGACCGCGAAGTACAGGGCTCGTTTGCCGGGGAAGTTGGAGTAGACCGCGCCGCGGGTGAGCTCGGCGCGTTCGGCGATGACGTCGATCTTCGCGTCGCGGAAGCCGCGCCGGGCGAACTCGTCGCGGGCGGCGGAGAGGACCTTCGCGCGGTTGCGCTCCTGGGTCTCCGTCCTGCTGAGCCTGACCATCGTCCTCCTTGCCGCGGCGTCGCCAGTCAAGATACCGTGACCACTGAGATGATCAGAACATCTGATGTGAACATGTGGAGTTGCGGATGACCCCCGAAATCGACCTGACCGACCTGAAGGTCCTCACCGACCCGTTCACCGCCTACGACCAGGCCCGGGAAGTGAGTGCGGTGGCGAAACTCGTCATCCCCGGCTTCGGCCCGTTCTGGGCCCTGACCCGCTACACCCAGGCCCGCGCGATGCTCGCCGACCCGCGGTTCGAGGTGCGGGCGGAGAGCTTCATGCGCCCTCCCGGCATCCCTGCGCACTGCCTCGAGTACATGCGGACGATGGCCGAACAGGACGGGCCCGAGCACCTGCGGCTGCGCCGGCTCGTGGCGCCGGCGTTCACCCCGAGACGTGCCGCGCGGCTGCGGCCACGGCTGGTGACGCTCACCGAGCGGCTGCTCGACGAGCTGCCCGCCCACGCCGAGGACGGTGTCGTCGATCTGGTGCCGCACTTCGCGCGGCCGCTGCCGATGGACGTCATCTGCGAGATGACCGGCATTCCCGAAGCCGACCGGCCGCGCTGGCGGGAGTACGGCGCCGCGGTCGCCGGCGGGGTGGGCCCGGACTTCGCCGCCGCGATCCCGGAGATCATCGAGGGCGCGAAGGAGGCGGTGGCGCGCAGCCGGGCCGAACCGGGCGACGACCTCATCGGTGACCTCGTGCGAGCCGAGGACGACGACCGGCTCACCGACACCGAGCTGGTCACGCTGGTCTGGCACCTCGTGCTGGCCGGGCAGACCCCGGTGAACCTGATCGCGAACGCCGTGGAAGCCCTGCTGCGGCACCCGGAACAGCTCGCGGCGCTGCGTGCGGATCCGGCGTTGTGGCCGGGCGCGGTCGAGGAGCTGATGCGCTTCTGCAGCCCGCAGCTGCTGACCACGCCCCGCTTCGCCCGGGAAGACGTCGAGATCGACGGGCAGGTGATCCGCGCGGGCGAGCGGGTGACGGCCGCGATGGTGGCCGCCGACCGCGACCCCCGGGTGTTCGCCGACGCGGACCGGCTCGACGTCACCCGCGAAGGGTCCGCGCAGCTGGGGTTCTCGCACGGCCCGCACTTCTGCCTGGGGGCGTCGATCGCGCGGGTGGAGACGGAGGTGGCGCTTTCGGCGCTCTTCGCCCGCTTCCCGGACCTGGCGCTCGCCGGCGACGTGCCGCGCGCGCCCGACGGCGGGACGTGGCGTCCCGCGGAACTACTGCTGACGCTCTGACACCAGCGCCTCGATGCCGTCGAGGACGCGGGCGAGGCCGAAGCGGAAGGTGTAGGCCGGGTCTTCCGCGGCGTTGTGGGCCTCGCCCGCGGCCTGGCCGACCCGGGAGGCCAGGGGGTAGTGCTCCGTGGCGGCCGCCGGGATCCCGGCCAGCACCGGCGCGGCGCGCTCCCACCACTGGGCGTCGGTCAGTCCGCTGGTGCGGACCAGGCGGGCGGCGTCGAGCGAGCTGCGCGCGGTGGTCCGGACCAGGCCGGTGACGAGGGCGACGGCGGCGTCCATCTCGACGTCGTCGAGCCCGATGCCCTCGACCGCGCGCAGCTCGTGTTCGTACTTGGCGAAGCTGTGCGGGCCGAGCGCCGAGCGGCTGGTGGTGACCTGCAGCAGCCAGGGGTGGCGGTGGAACAGCGCCCACTGGGCCTCGGCGATGGCGGTCAGCGCTTCGCGCCAGCCGAGGTCGGGGTCGGAGACCGGCAGCTCGCCGTGGGCGTGGTCGATCATCAGGTCGAGCAGCTCGGCGCGGCCCGGCACGTAGGTGTAGAGCGACATGGGGGAGACGCCGAGCTGCTCGGCGACGCGGCGGATGGTGACGGCGTCGATCGTGTCGGCGTCGGCCAGCGCGATGGCCGTGCGCACGACGTCGGCCGTGGTCAGCTTGGGTTTCGGGCCGCGCCGCGGGGGTCCGGGGACGCCCCAGAGCAGCTCGATCGCCCGTCGCGGGTCGCCGCCGCCGTTGTCCTCCGTGCTCACGCCGCTCATTCTGCTCACCTGATCCTCGTACGACGTACAGAGTTGTGCTAACCTGTACTTCGTACATAGTACAGAGTTAAGGGGGAGGATGACTCCGCAGATCCACGCCGAGGGACTTCGCAAGCGCTACGGCGACGCGTACGCCCTCGATGGGTTCGATCTCTCGGTCCCGGCCGGGTCGCTGCACGGCCTGCTGGGCCCCAACGGCGCGGGCAAGACCACAGCCGTCCGCGTGCTCTCCACGCTGCTGCGCCACGACGGCGGCACCGCCCGGGTCGCCGGCTTCGACGTCGCCACCGAAGCAGCGAAAGTGCGCTCCTCGATCGGGCTGGTCGGGCAGCAGGCAGCGGTCGACGAACTGCTGTCCGGGCGGCAGAACCTGGTGCTGTTCGGCCGGCTGCACCACCTGGGCCGGCGCGAAGCCACCCGACGCGCCGACGACCTGCTGGAGCGGTTCGAGCTCGCGGACACGGGCTCGAAACCGGTCTCGGCGTACTCCGGCGGGATGCGCCGGCGGCTGGACCTGGCGGCGTCGCTGCTGGCCGCCCCGCGGGTGCTGTTCCTCGACGAGCCGACGACCGGGCTGGACCCGCGCAGCCGCATCGAGGTCTGGCGGGCGGTGCGGTCCCTCGTCGCCGACGGCACGACCGTGCTGCTCACCACGCAATACCTGGAGGAAGCCGACCGGCTGGCCGACCGCATCTCGCTGGTGGAGCACGGCCGGGTGATCGCCGAAGGCACCCCGGCCGAGCTGAAGGGTTCGCTCGGTGCGACCCGGATCGAACTGGTGCTGACCGATCCCGACGTCGTCGGCGCGGCCGCGGCGTTGCTGGCCCGGGTCACCGGGGCCGAGCCGGTCACCGACGAGCTGCGGGTCAGCGCACCGGCCGAAGCGGCGATGCTGACCGGCGTGGTGCGCGAGCTGGGGGCGGCGGAGCTGGCGGTCGCCGACGTGGCGCTGCGGCACCCGACGCTCGACGAAGTGTTCCTGGAGCTGACGGGGAAGGTGCCGCGATGAGATGGGCGCTCGAAGACGGCTGGACGCTCACCCAGCGGTACCTCGCCCACTTGGCGCGGCGGCCCGCCCGGCTGGCCACCGTGGTGGCGTTCCCGATCCTGATGGTGCTGATCTTCGCCTACCTGCTCGGCGGCGGGATGACCGTGCCCGGCGGCGGGTCCTACCGCGAGTTCCTGATGCCGGGGATGTTCGCGATGACGATGGCCTTCGGGCTGTCGGGCACCATGATCGCGGTGCTGGACGACGCCGCCAAGGGCGTCACCGACCGGTTCCGGTCGCTGCCGATGGCGCCCTCGGCAGTGCTCACCGGCCGGGTCGCGGCGGACCTGGTGAACGCGGTCCTCGCGCTGGTGGTGCTGCTCGGGTGCGGGTTCGCCGTCGGCTGGCAGCCGCACGGCAGCCCGGCCGAGACGTTCGCCGCGTTCGGGTTGCTGCTCCTGCTGCGGACGGCGTTGGTGTGGGCCGGGATCTACCTCGGCCTGCTGACCACCGATCCGTCGATGGTGACGCTCGCGCAGACCCTGGAATTCCCCTTCGGGTTCCTTTCGAGCGCGTTCGTGGCGACCGCGACGATGCCGGCGTGGCTGGGAACCGTGGCGGAGTGGAACCCGTTGTCCTCCACGGTGACGGCGGCGCGGGTGCTGTTCGGCAACCCGGGCGCGGCCGGGACGTCCTGGGTGAGCGCGCACTCCGTGCTCATGGCGGTGGTGTGGCCGCTGGTGCTGCTCGCGGTGTTCGTGCCGTTGTCCGTGCGCCGATACGAAAGGCTGGGGAACTGAACGCCGACTTCGAACCCGGAGAACCCCCACGCGCGGGACGGCTGGTGCTCGGCGGGCGCCGGCTGTCCCTGGTGGACGGACTACCGGAACTGCTGAGGGCCGACGACCCCGATCCCGCCACGGCGTTCTGGGCGACCGCGGCGAGGGCCGCGCTGCGGCTCGTCGCGGCGGGCCGGCTGCTGCCGGGCGTCACCGCGGCCGGCTACGACGCCTGGCGTGCCGGACCGCTCGAACCGGCGGAAGCCGCGTGGCTGCGGGATCTCGCGGCCGCGATGCCGGCGGACGAACGGGCGCCGGGGCCGCTGCTGCGGGCGTTCCTCGACGCCGTCGCCGACACCCTGCCCCGCACGCCCGCCGCGGCGAAGGCGGCCGGGACGCGGCTGTTCGCCGCCGTCGCGCCCCAGCGGGCGGAGCCGGTGCGGGACTGGGCCGACGAGCTGGCCGCCGGGCTCGACTCGGGCATCCGGGTGTCGCTGCGGGTCGAGGCGCCCGGCGGCTTCGAGGCCGGCCGCTTCCACGCCGTCGTGCAGGTGCACAGCCTCGCCGAGCCGGGCCAGGTCGCCGACGCGGCGCAGCTGTGGGAGACGGGGCGGTTCGGGCCGCGGGCGCGCATCGACGTCGTGCTCGCGCTGCGCCGGGGCGCGCAGGTGTGGCCGGCGCTGAGCCCGCTGCTCACTTCGGCGGTGCCGGACGAGCTGACCCTGGGCGAGGACGACGTCACCGAGCTGGTCGCGGCCGCGGCCCCGCAGCTCGCGGCGGTGGGCATCGACGTGCACTGGCCGGCGGAACTCGCGGGGTCGCTGACCGCGCGGGCCGTGGTGAACGCCGGGGACGCACCGGGTGACCTGCCGTCGTTCTTCGGCGGTGGCCGGGCGCTGGAGTTCGACTGGCAGCTCGCCCTGGGCGGTGAGGTGCTGACCGCGGCGGAGCTGGACGCGCTCGCCGAGGCCCGCCGGCCGGTGGTGCGGCTGCGCGACCGCTGGGTGCTGGTCGACCCGGCGCTGGCGCCGAAGGCCCGCGAGCGGACGCTCAAGCCGCTGACGCCGGTCGACGCGCTGGGCGCGGTGCTGACCGGGACCACCGAGGTGGACGGCGAGCCGGTCGAGGTCGTCACCGAGGGCTGGCTCGCGCGGTTGCGGGAACGGCTGTCGGCGGCCCCGGAGCCCGAGGTGCCGCCGGCCGGGCTGGCCGCGACGCTGCGGGACTACCAGCTGCGCGGGCTGCAGTGGCTGGCCACGGTGACCGGGCTCGGCCTCGGCGGCTGCCTCGCCGACGACATGGGCCTGGGCAAGACGGTCACGCTGATCGCGCTGCACCTGCACCGCGCGTCCGGGCCGACGCTGGTGGTCTGCCCGGCGTCGCTGCTGGGCAACTGGGAACGCGAGATCCGCCGGTTCGCCCCGGGCGTGCCGGTGCGGCGCTTCCACGGCAGCGCGCGGTCGCTCGAGGAACTCGACGGGTTCGTGCTCACCACCTACGGCACGCTGCGCACCGATCCCGCGCCCTTGGCCGCGGTCCGGTGGGGGCTGCTGGTCGCCGACGAAGCCCAGCACGTCAAGAACCACCGGTCGGGCACGGCGAAGGCGCTGCGGCTGGTGCCCGCGGCCGCGCGGGTGGCGCTGACCGGCACGCCGGTGGAGAACACGCTCTCGGAGCTGTGGGCGATCCTCGACTGGTCGGCACCGGGGCTGCTGGGGTCGCTGAGCGAGTTCCGGGCGCGGTGGGCGAAACCGATCGAGGCCGGGGATCCCGCCGCGGCCGAGCGGCTTTCGCGGTTGCTGCGGCCGTTCCTGTTGCGGCGCCGCAAATCCGATCCGGGGATCGCGCCCGAGCTGCCGGCGAAGACCGAGACCGACCGGCCGGTGGCGTTGAGCCCGGAGCAGGCGGCGCTGTACGAGGCGGTCGTGCGGGAAATGATGGCCGACATCGCCGCGAGCGACGGGATGGCCCGGCGCGGCCGGATCGTCAAGCTGCTGACCGCGCTCAAGCAGATCTGCAACCATCCGGCGCAGTACCTCAAAGAGCCCGGCGGCCGCTCCGGGAAGCTGGAGCTGCTCGACGAACTGCTCGACACGATCCTCGCCGAGGGCGGCGCGGTGCTGGTGTTCACCCAGTACGTCGCCATGGCGCGGCTGCTGGAACAGCACCTGGCCGCGCGGGGGATCGGCACGCAGCTGCTGCACGGCGGCACCCCGGTCGCGCGGCGCGAAGAGCTCGTCGAGCGGTTCCAGGCCGGCGAGGTACCGGTGTTCCTGTTGTCGCTCAAGGCGGCCGGCACCGGGCTGAACCTCACGCGCGCCGACCACGTCGTGCACTTCGACCGCTGGTGGAACCCGGCGGTGGAGGACCAGGCGACCGACCGGGCGTACCGGATCGGGCAGACCCGGCCGGTGCAGGTGCACCGGCTCGTCGCCGAGGGCACGGTCGAGGACCGGATCGCGGCGATGCTGCGGGAGAAGCGGGCGCTGGCCGACGCCGTGCTGGCCGGTGGCGAGGCGGCGCTGACGGAACTGACCGACACCGAGCTCGCGGAGCTCGTCGAGCTGAGGAGCCGCGGATGAGCGACGAGGCGGTACGCGGGTTCCCCGCGTTCGGAGCGGCCGGGCGCTCGGCCCGCTCCTGGTGGGGCCGGGCCTGGGTGAGCGCGATGGAGGACACCGCGCTCGACCTGGGGCAGCTGAAGAAAGGCCGCAAGTACGCCGCGGCCGGGCTGGTCGGGCCGATCACGGTGAGCCCGGGCCGGATCGCGGCGGCGGTCGACGACGTCGACGGCGGCCCGTTCCACACCGAGCTGCGGCTGGCGGAGTTGTCCGAAGTGGACTGGACGCGGTTCCTCGACCGGGTCGCCTCGCGGGCGGGGCACCTGGCGGCGCTGTTGGACCGGGACATGCCGCACGACCTGGTGGCGGCGGCCGACGACGCCGGCGTCCACCTGCTGCCCGGGATCGGCGACCTGGACCCGGAGTGCGACTGCGCGGGCTGGGAGCTGCCGTGCCGGCACGCGGCGGCGTTGTCGTTCCAGGCGTCGTGGCTGCTGGACGCGGACCCGTTCCTGCTGTTGCTGATGCGCGGCAAGGGTGAGCGGGAGATCCGCGAGGAGCTGGAGAGCCGCACGGCGCCGCGGGTGGACCTGGTCGTCGAGGACCGGACGCCGGGAGAGCTCCCGGATCTCGCGGGGTTCCAGCCGTCGGGGGCGCCGTCGATCCCGGCCGCGCCGGGAGTGCCCGCCGACGCCTTCGCCCTGCTGGCGGCGAACGCTTCGGCTCAGGCCGCGGCCGTGCTGGCGGGCGAGCCGTGGCCGGGACGGCGCCACGACACGGTCCGGCTGGCCGCGGAGTTCCCCGCGGCGGCTTCGCGGCTGGGCGAGGGGCCGGAGTTCGAGCGGGCGGTCGCGGCGTGGACCCACGGCGGCCCGGCGGGTCTCGAGGTGCTGGATGCGCCGTGGACGCCCCCGAAGGCGGCGCTGGCGGCCGCGCGGGCCGCGCTCGCCGACGTCACCGACGAGGAGCCGGTGTTCGACCGCAACCGGTGCACGGCCGGGGAGGTGCAGGTCCGGCTGGACCGGCGGGGCCGGTGGCACCCGTACCGGCGCGAGGGCGGCGAGTGGTGGCCCGCGGGTCCGCCGGAGTCCGATCCGGGGCTGCTGCTCGGCTGATTCCCGGACGCTTCTTCACGGGGTGAACCCCTGCCTGGACAGGGATTTTCGTAGGATCGCGCGGTATCCAGCGTCGTCCCCGGTGTCTCCTCTCCCCAACGGCGGGGTTCCCGCCGGGCCCACTGGGGGTGCGGGCGCGCGGGTGCTGACACCTCGCGCGCCCGCCCTTTTTTGTCGGTGCCCGCCGCTAGCGTGCGCGCCATGGACGCCATTGCCGCCGATCTGCACCGGTACCTCCAGGAGAAGCGCGAGAGCGTGCTCGCGTCGTTGTCCGGGTTGAGCGAGTACGACATCCGTCGCCCGATGACCCCGACGGCCACCAACCTGCTGGGCCTGGTCAAGCACCTGGCCGGCGGGGAGCTCGGCTACCTGGGCGACTGCGTCGGCCGCTCGGCCCCGGTCCGGCTGCCGTGGGTCGAGGACGGGTCGATCTGGGACAGCGCGGACATGTGGGCCACCGCGGAGGAGACCCGCGAGGAGCTGGTCGAGCTGTACCGGACCGCGTGGCGGCACACCGACGAGTCGATCGAGCAGCTGCCGCTGGACGCGCCGGCATCGGTGCCGTGGTGGCCGGAGGAGCGGCGGAAGACGACGTTCGGCTCGCTGCTGGTGCGGGTGACGGCGGAGGCGGGGCACCACGCGGGCCACGCCGACATCGTCCGTGAGCTGATCGACGGCCGCGCGGGCGGCGACCACGACGACATCGGGGACGCCGCCTGGTGGGCTCAGTACCGGGAGCGGGTCCAGGGCGCGGCGGACAAGTTCCGCTCGGTCTAGGCCGCGGCGCGTTCGGCGAGCGGCCGGCGCCGCAACCCCGGCCGCTCCAGTGCCGGAGGCTGGTAGGCCTGGTCGAGCGTGCCGACGTCGGTGCCCGGCGGGACGATCTCGTCGATGCGGTCGAGGATGTCGTCGGAGAGGGTGACGTCGAGGCCGGTCAGCAGATCGTCGAGGTGGGCCATCGTGCGGGCGCCCAGCAGCGCGCTCGTCACGTCGGGGTGGGTGATGGCGAACGCCATCGCGAGGTGGGTCATGGGCAGGCCGGCTTCCGCGGCGAGGGCGGTGAACTTCGCGACGACGTCGAGCCGGGTTTCGTCGTTGAGGTGGCGGACCAGGGCGGCGCGGCGCAGTTCGTCGTGCGGGCGGCCGGTGAGCAGTCCTTGGCCGAGCGGGCCCCAGACCAGGGTGCCCATGCCGAAGCGGCGGCTGACGGGCAGGATCTCGCGTTCGATGCCGCGGTTGAGCAGGGAGTAGACCGGCTGCTCGGTGTGGAACCCGGTGAGGCCGTGGCGTTCGGCGGCCCAGTGGGCTTCGACGATGCCGGACGCGGGGGTGCCGGACGCGCCGATCGCGCGGACCTTGCCGCTGCGCAGGAGGTCGGTGAGCGCGGCGAGGGTCTCCTCGATGTCGGTGCCGGGGTCGGGCCGGTGCAGCTGGTAGAGGTCGATGTGGTCGGTCCGCAGGCGCCTGAGCGAGTGCTCGACCGCGGTGACGATCCAGCGCCGTGACGCGCCCTGGTGGTTGGGGTCCTGGCCGGTCGGGCGGCCGAACTTGGTGGCGAGCACGACGTCGTCGCGCCGGCCCTCCAGTGCCTTGCCGACGACCTCTTCGGAGTCGCCGTAGGCGTCGGCGGTGTCGATGAAGTTGATGCCGGCGTCGAGTGCTTTGTGGAGGACGCGAGCTGAGTCTTGGGGGTCGGCGTTGCCGACCGAGGTCGCGAACATCAGCGTGCCCAGGGCGTAGGGACTGACCTTGATGCCGGTCCGGCCCAGGGTGCGGTACTGCATGGGGACTCCTCGGGTAGCCTTAAGCGGAAAGCTTTTCCGCAACTATACGGAAAGCCTTTCCGCTTAGCTACCCCGAGGAGGGTCATGACCGAGAGCGCCGCACCGCGCCGGCGGCGTGCCGACGCCCAGCGCAACGTCGACGCACTGCTCGAAGCGGCGAAGAGGGTCTTCGCGACCTCAGGAGTGGACGCGCCCGCGAAGGAGATCACCGACCTCGCCGGGGTCGGCGTCGGCACGCTGTACCGGCACTTCCCGCAGCGTGCCGACCTGATCGCGGCGGTGCTGCACCGCGAAATCGACGTCGTGGCGCAGGCCGGACCGGCGCTGAGCGCCCGCCACGAGCCGGGCGAAGCGCTGCGGAAGTGGCTGCGCCGCTACACCGATTTCGTCGGCACGAAGCGGGGGTTCGCCGCGGCCCTGCATTCGGGCGACCCGGCGTTCGACGCGCTGCCCGGCTACTTCATGGAGCGGATGGAACCGGTCCTGGGTGCCCTGCTGGGCGCGGCGGCCGCGGCGGGGGAGGTCCGCGCCGACGTCAGCGCGAAGGACCTCCTGCACGCCGTGGCTCTGCTGTGCCAGCCGGTGCGCGGCGAAGACCTGGAGTACAACCAGCGGATGGTCGCGATCCTGACCGACGGGCTCAGCGCACGGACGTGACCGCGTAGTCCTTGACCCGCATCGAGTCGTGCATCCGCACGCCGCCGGTGTTGAGCTTCGCCAGCGCCGTCGTGACACGGGCCGGCAGGGCCGAGACGAGCTGGCCGCCGCGCGCCAGCGCCCACACCCCGGCGCGGGAACCGGGGATCAGGCTCCGGGCGGCACCGACGGCGAACGCCCGGCTCTTGCGCACCAGCTCGCCCATTTCCCTTTCGTAGGCGGCGAAAGCGCGTTCGTGGTCGCCGCCCGCCGCGGCCAGCTCGCCGGCCAGGACGTAGGCGCCCAGCACCGCGAGGCTGGTGCTGCCGCCGACCGCCGGGCCGGGGCAGTAGCCGGCGTCGCCGACGAGCGTGACGCGCCCGCGTGACCACGAGTCGAGCCCGAGCTGGGTGATCGAGTCGAAGTAGAACGGGCCCGGGCCGGTCAGCGCGGCCAGCCAGCCGTCGACCTGCGGGTGCATCCCCGCGTAGGCCTCGCGCAGCAGCTCTTGCTGCCGCGCGACGTCGCGGTGGTGGTAGTCGAGCGGCTCGTCGCGGCGGAACAGGAACACCGCGCGGGCTTCGTCGAGGTGGCGGGCGCTGTACACGCCGGCGGTCCGGCCCGGGCCGAGGTGCAGGACCGTTTCGCCGTCGCCGAGACCGGTGGTGTCCGGCATGGAGAGCACGGCCAGGTAGGCGCCGATGAACTTCGTCAGGCCGGCTTCCTCGCCGAAGACCAGGCGGCGCACGTTCGAGTGGAGCCCGTCGGCGCCGACGACGACGTCGAAGCGCCGCGGCGCGGCGTGCTCGAAGGTGACGTCGCCGTCGGGGGAGATGCTGGTGATCGAGTCGCCGAAGAGGTACTCGGCGTCGTCGCGGCCGGCGTCGTAGTAGATCTCGCTGAGGTCGTCGCGCATGATCTCGGCGTGCCGGTCGGAGGTGGCGCGGTAGATCTTCGTCAGGTCCACCCGCACCGGGCGGCGCGCGCCTTCGCGGTGCAGTGTCATCCGGGTGGTGCCGGTCTTGCGGGCTTCGACGCGCGGCAGCACGCCCATCCGTTCGGTGATGTCCATGGCGGGCCGGAACAGGTCGACGGCGTGGCCGCCGGTCTTGCGCAGCGCCGGGGCGCGTTCGACGACCGTGACGTCGAAGCCGTGGCGGGTGAGCCAATAGGCGAGCACCGGACCCGCGATGCTGGCGCCCGAGATCAGAATCCGCATGAGTACCTCCCTGACTTAACGGTAGGTAAGTTGTACCACAGGTCCTTACCTATCGTTAAGTCAGTTATGCTGGGGTCGTGCCGAAACCCTCCGACACCAAGCAGCGCATCCTCGACGTCGCGCGCGAGCTATTCACCACCCAAGGCGTGCAGCGCACCAGCCTGCAGGACATCGCCGACCGGCTGGGCATCACCAAGCCCGCGCTCTACTACCACTTCCCCTCGCGCGACGAGCTGGTCCGCAGCATCGTCCAGCCCATGCTCGACGACGGCGAGAACTTCCTCCTCGGCCAGGAAGCCCGCGGGGACGCGCCGGTACGGGAGCTGATCGAAGGGTTCTTCGACTTCAACTACCGCCACCGCGCGGACGTCATCATGCTGCTGGCCGAGATGCCGACGCTGGCCGACCTCGGGCTCATCGACAAGGCCCTGGGCTGGCGCACCCGCCTCACCCGCCTCATCTGCGGCCCCGATCCGACGCTCGAGCAGCAGGCACGGGCGATCCTGGCACTGGGCGGCCTGCAGGACGTCTGCATGCAGTTCCCCGACGTCCCGGTGGAAGAGCTCAAGGCCGCGGCGGTCGCCGGCGCCCTGGACGCGCTGGGCTGACTCAGCGCACCGCCGCGCGGTCGATGATCGCGCCCGTGTCCACCCCGGCCGGCAGCGTGCCGAACGCGATGCCCCAGTCGCCGCCGAAGCGGGACGCGCAGAACGCGTCCGCGACCGCCGGGTGCCCGTGGCGCACCAGCAGCGATCCCTGCAGCACCAGCGCCATCGCCTCGACCACCCGCCGCGCCCGGTACTCGATCGCGTCGAGGTCGGTCAGCTCCTTGCGGACGCGGTCGACGGCGTCGTCCAGGCGTGCGTCGCCGCCGGCCGCCTGCTCGACCTCGGCGAAGAACGCCGCGACCGACTCCGGCTGCTTTCCCATGGCGCGCAACGCGTCCAGCGCGGCGACGTTGCCCGAGCCCTCCCAGATCGACGACAGCGGCGCCTCGCGGTAGAGCCGCGGCATGCCCGACTCCTCGACGTAGCCGTTGCCGCCGAAGCACTCGAGCGCTTCGGCCGCGTGCATCGGCGCCCGCTTGCACACCCAGTACTTTGACACCGCCAGGCCGAGTCGCCGGAACGCCTGCTCCTGCTCGTCGTCACGCCGGTCGCCCGCCGCGGCCAGCCGCATCGCCACCGTCGTCGCCGCCTCGGACTCGACCACGAGATCCGCGAGCACGTTCGCCATCAGCGGCTGGTCGACCAGCGCCTTGCCGAACGCGTGCCGGTGCGTCGCGTGGTGGATCGCCCGCACCGCACCGAGCCGCATCCCGGACGCGCTGCCGAGCGTGCAGTCCAGGCGGGTGTTGTTGACCATCTCGATGATGGTCCGGACCCCACGGCCCTCTTCGCCGACGAGCCAGCCGACGGCGTGGTCGTACTCGATCTCCGAGGACGCGTTGGACCGGTTGCCCAGCTTGTCCTTCAGCCGCTGCAGCCGGATCGGGTTGCGCGAGCCGTCGGGCAGGACGCGGGGGAGCAGGAAGCACGAGAGCCCGCCGGGCGCCTGGGCGAGCGTCAGGAACATGTCCGACATCGGCGCGGAGGTGAACCACTTGTGCCCGACGAGGGTGTAGCTACCGTCGGCACTCGGGGTGGCCGTGGTCGTGTTGGCGCGGACGTCGGAGCCGCCCTGCTTCTCGGTCATCGACATGCCCGCGATCAGGCCGCGTTTGGTGCTCGGCTCGCGCAGCCCGAAGTCGTACTCGGTCGCCGCCAGCAGCGGCTCGTACCGCGCGGCCAGCTCCGGGTTGGCCCGCAGCGCCGGAATCGCCGCGTACGTCATCGAGATCGGGCAGCTGTGCCCGGCCTCGACCTGCCCCCAGACGTAGAACTTCGCCGCCCGGGCCGCGTGCACGCCTGCGCGAGGGTCCTGCCACGGCGTGCCGTGCAGGCCGTGCGAGACCGCGACGGTCATCAGGTCGTGCCAGTAGGGGTGGAACTCGACCTCGTCGATCCGGTGCCCGTACCGGTCGTGGGTGCGCAGCACCGGCTCGTTCTCGTTGACCACCCGGCCCCACTCCTGGGCCTGCTCGCTCCCGGCCAGCCGGCCCAGCTCGTGCAGCTCGTCCGACGCCCAGCCCGCACCGGCCCGCTCGAGCCCGGCCAGCAGCGTCGGGTCGTCGGCGACGTCGTGGCCCTGCAGCGGCGGGACCTGGTTGGTGACCTCATGCGTGGCGGGCATCGGAACCTCCTAGAGCGCGAACGACGAACGTGCGGAGCTCGGCGACGTCACCGGCGTTACCGCTGGTCAACGGGCCGATCAGGACTTCGGCGGCGGCACCCACCAGCGCGGCGGCGGTGAGCCGGCCGTCCTGCGGCGGCAGCGCACCCGCTTTGACCCCGGCCGCGACGTGCTCGGCGACGACCTCGGTGAACGCCCGCCGGAACTCGAGCCGTTCGGCATCGATCCGCGCGTCGACCGGTTCGGCCAGCAGGGCGTAGGCCTGCCTCGGGGCTTTCAGGGCGCGCTGGGCGAAGGTCTCGAACACCGCCAGGACGCGCTCGGCGGGCTCGCCGGGCCGGGCGGACGCGGCCCGGACGGCCTCGACCTCCCGCGTCACGACCTGCCGGAACACGTGCACGACCAGGTCGGCCTTGGTGGGGAAGTGCCGGTAGACGCTCCCGACGGCCACCCCGGCCCGCTCGGCGACGGCGGAGACGGAGCAGCCGCTGTAGCCGTGCTCGGCGAGCTGTTCGGTCGCCGCGGCGACGATCGTCTCGCGCTGGGCGTCGAGGCGTTCCTGGACCTTCGGGGTGCGGCGGTAGGGCACGGCAAGAAGTGAAGCACTGATTCATTGCTTCAGTCAACGCTCCAAGAGCCGCTTCGCACCCCGGACCTCAGCCTCGACGTCGGCTCGCAGCTTCCGCCGCAGCACGGGCTCTGCCAGCCAGCGCAGGGGAGCGGCGAACCCGAACGCGATCCGCCGGGTCACCCGGATCCCGCCGTCGGCCGGCACGCACGCGAAGGACGCTTCGAACGTCGAGAACCGCCGGGCCAGCCGGTTCTCCGGCCGGTCGGGGAGGCGCACGTCCACGCGCTCACCCGGCGTCAAGGTCATCCGCGACACGATCTTCGGGCCCGGCCCCAGCCCGGGCAACGCCGAACGGAACCGGAACTCGGTGACGTCCCCGTCCCGCTGCACCCAGTCGATCCGGCCCAGCTTGCGGTCGACCTCCGCGTACCGCCGCGGGTCCATGACCAGCTCGAGAAAGGCATCCGCAGTGCACGACACGGTCTCTTCCACGGTCACTTCCACCATGGCAAAAGAGTAGTTCCTGACTATGGCTCGAACAGGCGGCCTTCGGTCAAGGCGCCCCACATGCGCGCGCCCGAGGAACGCCCGCACAGCCCGCGGCGACCGCAGCTCCACGACATCCACACCGGACACCGCCAGCGCTCGCCGCACCTTCGGCAGGTGCCGCGAACGGCAGGTCAGCAGCCACGACCAGAAGTCCCACCGCTCGCGCCCCCGCCGCAACGCCCGCCACGCACACCGCGGCGGCGACAGGTTCAGCAGCACCGCCGTGTCCGCCGCCGCGGCCCGGACCTCCAGCGCGTCGTACGGACCGAGGTCACCGTCGAGGATCCACCGCGGACCCGCGACCAGCTCCCGCTGCCGCGCCACCCAGTCCGCCCGCGACAACCCCGCCGGCCAGAACACGCTGTCCAGCTCCACCACCGGCAACCCGGTCCGCGCCCCGAGCCGCCGGGCGAACGCCGACTTCCCGGACCCGCCGCAGCCCAGCACCAGAACCCGCTCCACACCGCCATTCTCGCCCTTGCCCTGGAGCGCGCTCCAGCTCCTACGGTCGGACCATGACCACTCCGCAGCACAAGATCGGCTCCGGTTTCGGCGCCACCAGCACCGCGGCCGAAGTCCTCGCCGGCCTCGACCTGACCGGAAAGCTCGCTCTCGTCACCGGCGGCTACTCCGGCATCGGACTGGAGACCACCCGCGCCCTGGCAGGCGCCGGCGCCCACGTCATCGTTCCCGCTCGCCGGCCCGCCAGGGCCGAGGAAGCCCTTGCCGGGATCGGGAACACCGAGGTCGGCGAACTCGACCTCGCCGACCTCGCCAGTGTCCACGCCTTCGCCGGCCGCTTCCTCGCCACCGGCCGCCGCCTCGACCTCGTCGTCGGCAGCGCCGGCGTCATGGCCTGCCCCGAAACGCGCGTCGGCCCCGGCTGGGAAGCCCAGTTCGCCACCAACCACCTCGGCCACTTCGCCCTGGTCAACCACCTCTGGCCGGCCATCGCCGACGGCGCCCGCGTCGTGGCCGTGTCCTCACGCGGCCACCACTTCTCGCCGATCCGCTGGGACGACGTCCACTTCGGACACGGCTACGACCGGTGGCTCGCCTACGGACAGGCCAAGACCGCCAACGTCCTGTTCGCCGTCCACCTCGACCGGCTCGGCCGCGACCGCGGGGTGCGAGCCTTCGCCCTGCACCCCGGCTCGATCATGACCAACCTCCTGCGCCACGTCCCGCGGGACGAGTGGCGAGCGAACGGCTGGGTCGACGAACACGGCAATCCCACCAGCTACTTCAAAACACCCGAAGCCGGTGCCGCCACCCAGGTCTGGGCCGCCACCTCGCCCCGGCTCGACGGCCTCGGCGGGGTCTACCTCGAAGACTGCGACGTCGCCGAGCCCGCCCTCGAAGAAGACGGCGTCACCCCCGTCCGCCACCGCGTCGGCGTCCGCGGCTACGCCATCGACCCCGAGCAGGCCGCGCGACTCTGGGCGCTGTCGGCCGAACTGACCGGCGTCGACGCCATCACGCCGAGCTAACGGCCGGCCCGCGGCACCAGCGCCACCAGGTACCGGCAGGGGAGCGACCCCGGGTTCGCGAACACCCGCTCCGGCGCGGTCCCCAGCTGCAGGCAGTCCCCGGCGTCCAGCTCGTGCACCTCGGCGCCTTCCCGCAGGCGCAGGTGCCCGTCCAGCACCCAGATCTGCTGGTGCAGGAACGCGCTCGCGAGCAGCGGCACCTCGGCACCCGCGGGCAGCTCGATCTCGACCAGCTCCAGCGGGCGGCCGGCGGCGGGGGAGACCGCGCGCCGCCGGTACCCGGTGTCCGGATCCACCCACACCGGCTGCTCGGCCGCGCGCACCAGCCGTCGTTCGTCGCCCTCGGCTCGCGCGATCAGCTCCGAGAGCGTCATCCCGAGCGCAGCCGACAGCTTCGCCAGCAACGCCGCCGTCGGCTGCACGTCGCCTCGCTCGATCTTGCCGATCATCGCCCGCGAAACCCCGGACGCCTCGGCCAGGGCGGCCGCGGAGAGCCCCAGGGACGTCCGCGCCGCGTGCACGGTGGTGGCCAGGCGAGCGGTCAGGGGATCGGTCATGGGTTGATACTATACGACCATATCTGGCTACCATGTGAGCCATGCTGATCCGAGACGCCCTCCCGGCCGACGCCGCCGCCTGCGCCGCCCTCTACGCGCCCTACGTCACCGACACCGTCATCTCCTTCGAGACCGAGCCGCCCTCCGCCGCCGAAATGGCCCGGAGGATCGACGAGGCCCACGCCTGGTTCGTCCTCGAAGACGAAGGCCGCGTCGCCGGCTTCGCCTACGCCCACCGCTTCGCCGAACGCGCCGCCTACCGGTGGTCGTGCGAGACGAGCATCTACCTCGAACGCGGCCGCCGCCGCACCGGCGCCGGCCGCGCGTTGTACGAGACACTCTTCGAACGCCTGCGGGACAACGGTTTCTACCGCGCCTTCGCCGGGATGACTCTCCCGAACGACGCCAGCGCGGGCCTGCATCGCGCACTCGGGTTCGAACCCGCGGGCGTCTACCGCCGGGTCGGCTGGAAGCACGGCGCGTGGCGCGACGTCGCCTGGGTCCAGAAGGACCTTCATGCAACCGATGGTTGCGTATCGCCGCCGGCACCGCTAACGTGACACGCAACCAAACGTTGCACAAGGAGCCGGCATGGAACACGGAACCCTCGACCGCGAAATCCACATCGACGCCACCCCCGAAGTCGTCTTCGACGTCGTCAGCAGCCCCGAACACCTCCGCGAATGGTGGCCCGACGAGGCCGAATACCCCGTCGAAGCCGGGGGAGAAGGCCGCATCGGCTTCGGCGGCACCTGGGTCCGCTTCACCGTCGTCGACGCCGTACCCCCGAAACTCTTCTCCTTCCGCTGGACCCACGCCGACGGCGAGACCGCCGAACCCGGCAACTCGTTCCTCGTCGTCTTCGAACTCGAGCCCTCGGGCACCGGCACCCGCCTCCGGATGACCGAAACCGGCTTCCGCGAACGCGGCTGGGACGAAGCCAAGATCGCCGCCGAGTACGCCGACCACGTCAGCGGCTGGGACCACTTCCTGCCCCGCCTGCCCGGCTACGCCGCCAAGGTCGGAACGACGGCCCCGTGAGCACCGCCGTGGACGACGACCTCTGGTCGGCCATCGGCGACCCGACCCGCCGCCGCCTGCTCGACCTGCTCCTCGACGACGGCAGCGCCACCGCGACCAGCCTGAGCGAACACCTCCCGGTGACCCGCCAGGCCGTCGCCAAACACCTCGCCGTCCTCGACCGCGCCGGCCTCGTGCACGCGACACCCGCCGGCCGCGAAAAGCACTACCGCGTCGACGAAGCCCAGCTGGCCCGCGCCGTCGCGCAGCTCGCCGACGTCGGCGCCGCCTGGGACGCCCGGCTCCGCCGCATCAAGCGCATCGCCGAGACCATCCAGAAGAACCTCTAGAGAGGCACGACCATGGACATCCTGCACCGCATCGGCATCGAGAAGTCCTCACCCGAGAAGGTCTACGAGGCACTCACCACCCTCGACGGCCTGTCGGCCTGGTGGACCGAGAAGGCCGTGGGGGACACCGACCTCGGCGGCGTCATCGCGTTCCGGTTCATCCCGGGCGGGTTCGACATGAAGGTCGTCGAACTCGACCCGGGCCGGCTCGTCCGCTGGGAAGTCGTCGACGGGCCGCCGGAGTGGATCGGCACGACCATCCGCTGGGAGCTCGAACAGCGCGGCGACTACACGATCGTCCTCTTCAAGCACGAAGGCTGGCGCGAGCCGGTCGAGTTCATGCACCACTGCAGCACGAAGTGGGCCGTCTACCTCCTGAGCCTCAAGCAGCTCGCCGAGACCGGGGAGGGCGCCCCGAGCCCACGGGACGTGATGATCAGCGACTGGCACTGACCTTACTTGACATAATGTACATTATCGGCACTTGAGGACACGCCATGGCGGAGAGCCGGGAGGGGCGCCGACGGCCGGGTTGGCCGGAGGTGCGTCCGGTTCGCCAGGACGGCTCCTGTTGAGGTTTCTCCAGCGGCGTCTCCTGTCACCGGGCCCAGATGACCCCTGAGGGCGTCTCCGGAGGCCGCAGTCGGATCCCCTGAGACCGTGGATCCGATGCGCTGCCACCCGACCTCAAAACGTCACGGTGACGAAACCAAGAAGGTCGTAGACGGCGTCGCAAGCCGGCAGTTGGCGAAGTTGACGTCTTTGGAGGCTTCGCCCGCCGGCCCCGAAGGAATCTCAGGCGGTCCCCGCAGCGGTCGAACATATGTGCGCATTCCCGCCGCGCGTGCCGAAGGGGCGGATCCGGGCCTCGAAGACGTCATCGAGAGAGCCTGGATCCCCCGGGAGGTCATTCCGGGCTAAATCGACATTTCATGCATAATAGTGATTATGCATGAAACGGGCGGTGACCCGGCGACCGGAATTGTCGGTGGTGTGCTGTACAAGATCCACATGAAGGTTTCCGAGGCCCAGCAAGCCTTCTTCGCGGCCCGCCGGCCCCGCAAGGACTCCCCGCACACCACCGACGCCTACCGCCGTGACCTCGCCGGGATCACCACTCTCCTGGTTTCGGAGCTCGGCCGCCCGGCCGAGGACCTGGAGGTCGCCGATCTGACCGGGCCGGCGCTGCGGGCGGTGTTCGGCGTGTTCGCCGACGGGCACGCGAAGAGCTCGGTGCTGCGTGCCTGGTCGACGTGGAACCAGTTCCTGACGTTCTGCGTGGCGGACGGGCTGCTGGAGGGCAACCCGATGGGTGCGGTGGCGCGGCCGCGGACGCCGGCGTTGACGCCGAAACCGTTGCGGGGTGAGGAAACCCCGGAGCAGTTGCTGTCGGCGGCGGCCGCGGGTTCGCGGCGCGCGCGGGATCCGTGGCCGGAGCGGGACGTGCTGGTGATCGCGCTGGGGCTGGTGGCGGGGTTGCGGGCGGCGGAGATGCGGGCGCTGACGGCGCGGTCGCTGGTGGGGCGTGCGGGTGAGCTGCGGTTGCACGTGACGGGGAAGGGCAGCCGGGATCGGTCGATCCCGGTGCAGCCGGTGCTGGCGGAGCTGATCGAGCGGTACCGGGAGTCGTGCCGGGTGCGGTTCCCGAGTGTGCGGTTCTCCCCTGGTTCGCCGTTGCTGCTGGACCGGTCGGGTGAGCCGATCGGGCGGGGTGCGCTGGAGTACCTGGTGAAGTCGTGTTATCGGGGGGCGGGGTTGCACGACCGGGTGCCAGTGGGCGCGAACCTGCACGCGTTGCGGCACACGTTCGCGACGCGGTTGGCGGAGGACGGGGCGACGGCGTCGGAGATCATGGCGTTGCTGGGGCACGCGAGTTTGGCGACGAGTCAGAACTACATCGAGGCGACGGGCCGGGAGCAGCGTGCGGCGGCGGCGAGCAACCGGACGTACCGGGCGTTGGACGGTCTGGGGTCGTGAGTGTTGAGGTGCGGTTCTAACCCTCCTGAGCACTCACGAGGTCTCCCCCGCGCGGGTGGTCAGCGGAGTTGTTCGAGGTCCTTGGCGGCGCGGGCGATTTCGTGGGCGAGGCTGCGCAGCTCCCCCGCGTCGGCGCCGTCGTCGGCCGCGGTGACGATGTCTTCCGCGGCGCAGCGGAGCTGGAACAGCCGGTCCTGGAGGGCGGCGACTTCGGTGTCGGACAGGACGACGGCGTCTTCGGGCAGTCCGCTGCGCTGCAGTGCGGTGCGGCGTTCGTAGGCGCGCTGGCGGCAGGACTGGCCGCAGTAGCGGCGGCGGCGGCCGACGTTGCCGCCTTCGGGGAGGCGTCGTCCGCACCAGCCGCAGTGCCGGGGCGCGCCGCGGCGGGCGGGCACGACTTCGGCGGGGACGGGCTGGGCTAGTTCGGCGGCTTCCCTCACCAGGGAGACCCTAGCTGGCCACCGGTTGCTCATGCCGGGGTCATGGCGGAAGGGCACACTTGGGGGATGCAGGCGTCGTTTCCGTACCTGGCTGATCCGCTCCCCCGTGCGTTCGCTCACCGGGGGTGGCACCTCGATGAGCTCGAGGGGCTGGAGAACTCGCTGCCGGCGTTCCGGCGGGCGTGTGCCGAGGGGTACCGGTACCTCGAGACGGACGTGCACGCGACGGCGGACGGTGTGGTGGTCGTGCACCACGACGCGAACCTGGACCGGACGACCGACGGGTCGGGGCCGATCGCGACGCAGACGTGGGAGCAGCTGAAGCACGTCAAGGTCGGGGGGAAGGTTCCGTTGTCGCGGCTGGAGGACGTGCTGGAGGAGCTGCCGGGCGCGCGGTTCAACATCGATGTGAAGGCGAATCAGGCGGTGGAGCCGTTCGTGCGGGTGCTGGAGCGGACGGGGGCGTACGACCGGGTGGCCGCGGCGGCGTTTTCGGACGCGCGGCTGGTGCGGTTGCGGAAGCTGGCGGGGCCGAAGCTGGCGACGGCGGTGGGGCCCCGGTCGGCGTTCGTGCTGTGGAGCTGTGGGCGGTTCCCGTTGTTGCCGCTGCGGCGGCTGGTGCTGGGTGCGATGGCGCAGGTGCCGGTGCGGCAGGGAGCGTTGAAGGTGGTGGACAAGGCGTTCCTGAAGGTGGCCGGGCGGTGCGGGATCGAGGTGCACACGTGGACGATCGACGATCCGGCGGAGATGCGGATGTTGCTGGACCTGGGTGTGCACGGGATCGTGACGGACCGGCCGGATCTGCTGCGTGAGGTGCTGATCGAGCGGGGGACGTGGCAGCGGTCGCAGGAGCCGTGAGCGTCAGCGGGGTGGTTTGCCGTTCCAGGCGGCGTCCCAGGTCTTGGGGCCGAGCAGGCCGCTGTCCTTGATGCCGTTGGCGCGCTGGAGGTCCAGGACCGCGGTGCGGGTCTTGGCGTAGTAGCAGCCGGTGCCGGTGAAGCCGTAGCCGAAGGCGTTCATGCGGAGCTGGAAGGCTTTGAGCGGGGCGGCGCAGTCGCCGTAGGCGTAGACGACGCCGGGCCACGGCGGTTTGCCGCCCGGGGGCGGCGGGGTGGGTGCGGGGGCGGGTCCGCCGCCGCCGATGTAGGCGGCTTCGGCGTAGGTGGGGACGCGTTTGCTGCGGGCGTCGGCGTCGCCGGCGAGCTTGAGCATGCCGGCGCACTGCCAGGGTTGCCAGCCGCGCATGCGGTAGAGGTAGAGGGCCCGGTAGTCCTGTTCGGACGGGGCGGCCTGGTCGGGGCGGCCGGTGCCGCCGACGCTGCGCCAGGTGGGCAGGTCGAACTGGTAGGCGCCGTAGTAGCCGTTGCCGGTGTTGGTGGCGTAGCGGCCGCTCGACTCGCACATGCGGAGTTTGGCCCAGGCCGTCGGTGCGGGGTCCGCGGAGGCGACGGCGGGGACGGTGAGCTGCAGACCCAGGGCGGCGATCGCGAGAAGGAAGATTCTCGCGGCGGTGCGTCTCCGGTTCTGGATCATGGGAAGCACAGTAGGAGCGTGTCCCAGTGACCACAAGAGACACACTGCTCGCCTGAGTCTCACACGAAACACTCTTCACGGGCGCCAGCGACACGCGGTCACGCGCGGACCGCGACTTCCCCGTAAGTGGCGGATGAGCACGAAACGACAAAGCGGACACGGTTTCGGGTGGTCCGGTCCCCTGGTTCGCGGCGCCCCAGTAGTCTCCGCGCTGACCTGCTGGTTTTCGAGGTGAAGGAGCCGTGGATGACGCTGGCCGGGACGCGCTCGACCAAGCGCGAGCGCTGGGGCTGGTATTTCTACGACTGGGCTAATTCGCCGTTCTATTCGTCGACGACGACGGTGTTCGGGGCCCTCTCGATGAGCACGATCGCGGCCGAGGACGCGAAGTCGAACTTCACCCTTAACGGGGACCGCGCTTGCCTCGACGCGGCCGGCAAGGCGGACACGCTCCACAACTGCGATGTGACGTTGTTCGGGCTGCACTTCCCCGCCGGTTCGGTGTGGGGCTACCTGCTGTCGGTGGCGACGGTGGTGCAGGTGCTGGTGCTGCCGATCGCCGGTGCGGTGGCCGACCGCAGCCACAACAAGCGCCGGATCCTGGGCGGGTTCGCGTTCCTGGGCGCGGCGGGCGCGGCGGCGATGTTCTTCTTCGCCGGTTCGGACTGGCAGCTGGGCGTGGTGCTGTTCATCATCGCGAACATCGGCTACGGCGGTTCGCTGGTCGTCTACTACTCGTTCCTGGTCGACATCGGCGGGCCGGACGAGCGGGACGACATCTCGGCGAAGGGCTGGGCGTTCGGGTACCTGGGCGGCGGGCTCGCTTTGGTGTTGCAGCTGGGGCTCTACCTCGGCCATGACACGTTCGGGGTGAGCAAGGACACGGCGGTGCAGATCTGCTTCCTGACCTCGGGGCTGTGGTGGGCGCTGTTCACGATCCCCGCGGTGCGGGCGCTCCCCCGCCGGCACATGCCGGTCGACGTCGCTCCGGGGCGGTCGGTGCTGCGGGCGGGGTTCGCGGAGCTGCGGCAGACGGTCGTGGCGGCGAAGGCGTATCCGTTGACGCTGGCATTCCTGGGCAGCTACCTGGTCTTCACCGACGGGATCAACACCGTGGTGACGGTGTCGGCGCAGTACGGCAAGGACGAGCTGGGGTTCGGCAACGAGGTCCTGATCGCGACGATCCTGGTGATCCAGTTCGTGGCGTACCTGGGCGGGACGCTGCACGGGCTGGTGGCGCGGCGCGTCGGGGCGAAGAAGACGATCCTGGGCAGCCTGGTGCTGTGGGTGGTGGTGCTGGCCGGGGCGTACTTCGTGCAGCCGAAGCAGCTGGCGCAGTTCCTGGCGGTGGCTGTGGGGATCGGGCTGGTGCTGGGTGGAACGAATGCGTTGTCGCGGTCGTTGTTCAGCCAGATGATCCCGGCGGGCAAGGACGCCCAGTACTACTCGCTCTACGTGGTGGGTGAGCGCGGGACGTCGTGGCTGGGTCCGCTGCTGTTCGCCGGCGTCGGGCAGGCGACGGGGTCGTTCCGGCTGGCGATCATCGCGCTGGTGGTCTTCTTCGCGGCGGGGTTGGTGCTGGTGTGGCTGGTGCCGGTGCGGCGGGCGATCGTGGCGGCGGGCAACACGCCGCCGGCGGTGCTGTGACGAGGCACGATCGGTTGTCACCCGGGCGGTCCTGAACGACTGTCCAGACACCGATAGGGTCGGGTGTCGTGACCTTGTTGAACGACCGGGCCGGCGGCCCCGATCCGACCGACGCCCTCTCGTCGGTTCCCGCGGCCGGCTCGCGCCGCGGGACGCCGCCGGTGGGCAGGCTGAAGTTCTGCTACGGGCCGATGGACTGCGGGAAGTCGACGCTGGCGCTGCAGATCGACCACAACCACGCGCGTCAGGGCCGGCACGGGCTGGTGCTGGTGCGCCACGACCGGTCGGGCGCGCCGCAGATCTCGAGCCGGATCGGGCTGAGCCGGCAGGCGGTGGAGGTCGGCGAGGACACCGACGTGCGGGACTTGGTGCGGCAGGAGTGGTCGCGCGGGCAGCACGTGGACTACGTCGTGGTGGACGAGGCGCAGTTCCTCTCCCCCGGGCAGGTCGACCAGCTGGCGGAGCTGGCCGACGAGGTCGAGATCGACGTGTACTGCTTCGGGATCGCGACGGATTTCCGGAGCCGGTTGTTCCCGGGGGCCGCTCGCCTGTTCGAACTGGCGGACGAACTGCAGCCGGTTCAGGTGGAGGTGCTGTGCTGGTGCGGGCTGCCGGGACGGTTCAACGCGCGGGTGCTCGACGGCGAGGTCGTGCGTGAGGGCGACACCGTTGTGGTGGCAGATACCGAACAATCCGTAGTTGAATCTTCAGCTTTGGCCGGTTTTGAGGCCGAAAACGCTACTGTGCGTTATCAGGTATTGTGTCGCCGCCACTTTCGAGCGGGTGACTTGGGGCCCGTTACTGGTCATCACGGTCAGTTACGGTTGACCTGACGTGGGTGCCAGTAGCCCATCCGGGGGATATCAGCACTAAGAAGGCCGTATTGACGTCACGCCGAAGCGCGAAACGCCTCCTACTAGAGGAAGCTGATGCCGTTGGGTGACGCAGCTCATCGTGAGCAACGACATGGCAGCCTGGGAATCCTCGGGGGCCCCAAGTCGTTGCATAGGGTGAGCATCACCCAGGCTCCACCCGGAGCTGACTGAAAGGACCCATCATGGCCGACCGTGTTCTTCGTGGAAGCCGGCTGGGAGCGGTCAGCTACGAGACCGACCGCAACCACGACCTCGCCCCACGCCGCACCGTGCGTTACGCCTGCCCGAAGAACCACGAGTTCGAGGTGCCGTTCTCCGACGACGCCGAGATCCCGACGGTCTGGGAATGCCGCCTGCACGGCAGCGAATCGGAGATCGTGGACGGCGGGCAGCCCGAGCAGAAGAAGGTCAAGCCGCCGCGCACCCACTGGGACATGCTGCTCGAGCGGCGCACGATCCCCGAGCTCGAGGACCTGTTGAACGAACGTCTCGCCGAGCTGAAGGGCCGGCGGACCTCCCGGTCTGCCTAAGCCCCTGAGCGTCGGCCCGTAGCCACCGCTCCCACCACAACGGAAAGGCCCCCGCGACCTCCCCCCGCGGGGGCCTTTCGCATGCCCACGGCACCGACCGGCGTACCTGGAGGGTCGGCTCACGTACCCAGGGAGTCGGCTCACGTACCCAGAGGGTCGGTTCGTGAGCCGACCGTCCAGGGACGCGAACCGACCGTCCAGGTACGTGAACCGACCGTCCAGGTACGTGAACCGACCCTCTGGGTACGCGCTATGCCGGCGTGCCGCGGAACGGG
>NZ_JBFBBQ010000072.1:0-44144 GCF_040682775.1 Amycolatopsis sp. NPDC051106
CGGGTGACATGTGGGGGGGTGGGGGGGCGTGGGGGATGGTTGTGTCGTGTGGGGGCTCGGCCCCCACAGGACACAACGAGAGAGCCCTGTTCGCGTGTTCCGCGAACAGGGCTCTCCCGGCGATCTCGTGCGCGATACTGGGATTGAACCAGTGACCTCTTCCGTGTCAGGGAAGTGCGGCACATAGCTCGACCAGTCGAAACGTGTACTCCCGCAGGTCGCGGGCTGCTGTTCTGCTCCGGAGGGGCGGGCTTGGCGTCGTTGCTCCCGGTTGCCGTCGCCGGGGGATCGCCAGATGGGCGGGCCGCCCCGAAATGCGCGTGCATGTTGGTGGCGCCGAGCTGGCCGTACTGCACGCCGTTGTCGGGACATCGGCGGGAGTCACGGGATTCTGGTCTCATCAGCTGGTTTCGCCCGGTCGGCTAAGCAGCGTGTGGTAAAGGCAGTCTTCCCGGCGGTGGAACTTCGCAAGGTGTGGATCGCCCCGGGTTGGTTGGAGGCTCTGATACCTGGAAGGGTGAGGAGCTATGGCACCACCGAGGAAGTACTCGTCTGAGCTGCGGGAACGTGCGGTCCGGATGGTCTTTGAGCTACGTGAGCAGGGCGAGCGGACGGGTGTGATCGCTCGGGTGGCGGACCAGCTTGGTGTGCATCGGGAGGCGTTGCGGACGTGGGTGCGCCAGGCCGAGGTTGACGGCGGGAAACGAGCCGGCACGTCGACAAGTGATATCCAGCGGATCGCCGAGCTGGAGCGGGAGAATCGTGAACTGCGGCGGGCGAACGAGATCCTGAAGGCCGCGTCGGCGTTTTTCGCCCGGGAACTCGACCCGAAACCGCCGCGCTAGTCGAGTTCATCGATACCCACCGGGATCAGTTCGGTGTCGAGCCGATCTGTGCTGTGCTGGAGGTGCCGCCGTCGACGTATTGGGCGGCGAAGAAACGGGAGTCGACCCCGTCGGCTCCCGCGGTCCGGGACGAATGGTTGAAGAAGGAGATTCTGCGGGTGTGGCGTGGCCTGTACGGGGCACGGAAGGTCTGGGGCCAGCTCAGTCGGGACGGTGTCGAGGTGGCGCGGTGCACGGTCGAGCGGCTGATGCGCGAGCTGGGCATCAGCGGGGTGACCGCGGCCCGTCGGCGGCCACGGACCACCATCCCGGGTGCGGACAGGCCAGGTGACTTGCTGGAACGCGACTTCACCGCGGACGCGCCGGACCAGCGGTGGGTCGCCGACATCACCTACGTCGCCACCACGGCGGGCTGGGCCTACACTGCGTTCGTCCAGGACCTGTACTCCCGCCGGATCGTCGGCTGGCAGGTCGCTGACCACCTGGGCGCCGACCTCGCGCTCGATGCTCTGGAGATGGCGATCTGGGCACGCGGAGGCGACACCGGAGGTGGCATTGACGGTCTTGTTCATCATTCCGATAGAGGCGTTCAATATACGTCCATTCGCTACGCCGAGCGGCTTGATCAGATCGGCGCGGCACGTTCGGTGGGCAGCAAAGGAGATTCCTACGACAATGCTGCAGCCGAATCACTCAACAGTCTCTACAAGAAGGAGCTCATCGACTACCGAGGAGACTGGGAGAACACAACGGACGTGACACTGGCCACCATGGAATGGGTTGCCTGGTACAACACCGAACGGCTACATTCTTTTCGCGGGAACGTTCCTCCGGCTGAGTACGAGGACACGTTCCACGCCACGGCCACTGCCGCCGGCGCAGCGGTCTAGAACCAACTCAACCGGCCTCCAACATCACCGGGGCGCACCAGGTGTGCGCCGCGACCTCCTGACTTGCAGAGCCGGGTCTTCACCTTTGGGGCTGGCATGCACCGGCAGGGCGGTCCTGGAACGATGTCGGGCGCGCTGACGTGCGATACTCATCTTTGTGAGGATTCGGCCGTCGCGAACGTTCGTGTGCGCGACGTTGATGGCCTCCTCAGCTGGCGCCCAGGTGATGGCGGGTGTGTCTGGCGGGTTGTCGATCTGGCAAGCATGCTGGTTGGTTGTGACACTCGGGACAGCCAGCTTGGGTGTTGCTCTGAGTGCATCTACATCGAATCAGCCGCCCTCGTTGATTAGCCCAAACGGTGGGGATGAGTTTAAAAAAACTTTAGCTCGACTACCCCTAGTTAGTTTGTTTGAAGATCGGCGGCTACAGCCCGGGTTCCCTAGTTTCAATGAGTGAATCGTGTAACGCTGCTGGCCAAGTATGTGCAGTGGCGGACTCCGCTATCAGCGGTCGCCGTGGTTGAGCAGCTGGCGGCGACGGCGCTGACAGGTCGGTATCAGCCCGAAGCAGCTCGTCGCCGGATGCGCGCGATCGAGCCGCTCATCAACGTCGGGCAGCGGCCCGGGATCACCGTTGCTGAACCGCATCCGGAACTGCATGACGTCGACCTAATCATCGGATGCGTCGACCACGACGGTCCCCGGCACCGCCCCAACCAGATCGCGGTCGACTCGCGGGTGCCCTACCTCGACATCGCCACCGGGGCCGACCACACCGCCGAGCCCGCGGCTCTCGGTGGCCGTGTCGTGTTCGTCCTGCCGGACGGTCCTTGCCTGTCTTGCCTGGACGAGTTGGATCCGGCCGAGGTCGCGCGCTGGGCGAAGTCCGCCGACCAGCAGGCCCTCGATCGGCGGCACGGCTACGGAACCGGCTCGGCCAACCCGTCCGTGGTCTACCTCAACGGGCTCACCGTCCACGCCGCGCTGGTTGAACTGGCAGCTTGGCTCTCCGGTTCGAGGCCGCCGGCGACGTGGCTCGACGTCGACCTGGTCGGCAGCTCACGGCAGCCCGGCACCCAGGTCGGCCCTCGACAGGTCACCGGCCCGCGCGAAGGCTGTATCGACTGCGGTGGAGTTCGACGATCCCGGTCGGCTTGACCGTGGTCGAGCGCGGGACGCGAGATCACCGGCGTACGGGCCGCCGGAACCATGCGGCGTCCTGACCAGTCAGCGGCCCAGCGCTTTGGCCAGCGCAGCCCTGCGGCCGCGGAAGCCGGACCAGGTGGTCGGCGACGTGCAGGGACAGCACGTTCAGGTAGTGGTGCGGCGTCCGCGACAGCGTGATGTTCTCGGTGACGCCCTGGTAGAGGCCGAGAGGGATGAACGACGTGAACAACTGCGGGTCGGGAGTTTGTGCTCGCCGCCGCTGCCGGCGGACGTAGAGAACCCCGAGGTGACCTTGACACGGGCCCTGCAGTCTGCCCTGGGGAAATGACCTCGTGGTTCGGCATCGGGAACCCGAGCGGAGAACGCCGTCCAGCGGGCGACCTTCCTCGGCAACGGCGACTTTCTCTCTGCTCGCCTACGCCGACGCGGCCACCGCCGCGCCCAGCGTGGTGAACGTCGGGGGCGGCCGGACTGTGAAGATCGCCCGTACGGCGGCCGCGCGAATGAACCAGCAGGTCTCCCGGATGGGCAGCACGAGCGGCCTGCACAGCGGCTGCGTCACCGCGCTCAACGCCACGGTGAACTATCGGGAAGGCAGGGTCACCGGACTCATCCAGACAAGGGTGTGCGCGGAGGCCGGTGACAGCGGCGGACCGTTGTTCACGCAGGACGGCAGCGCGATCGGGCTGACCTCGGGCGGCTCCGGTGACTGGCGTTCCGGTAGTGTGGCGTTCTTCCAGCCCGTGCCGGCTGTCCTCGCAGCAGTGGGTGCGCGGATCGGCTCTTGAGTCGCCGAAGTTACAGACGCTCGGCTTGGCTCCGGTCGGTCTTGTCGCGGAGCGTGACCATCGGCGTGTCGCCGTCGACGGTAGGCGGGCTTCCGTTCACACTCGGTGCATGAGTGGCGGGCCGTACGTTGGGCGCGCGATCGAGTAGTTGAGGATCTTCGATGACCGAGCCTGACGACCAGCAACCAGCCGACGGCGTCCAAGCGGGTGGGGGGGCGGCTAGACCCGCCCCCATTCCGCCTTCGCCCACGCTGATGTCGTTGTCCTCGGGGTACGTCGTCGAGCAGCACGGGACGTACCTGCGGCACCTGCAGGACGCGGTGAACGAGCCGAAGAACCTCAACATCGCGCTCACCGGCCGGTACGGCACAGGCAAGTCGAGTGTGCTGGACGAGTTCGTGTCGCAGAACGAGACCACGACGATGCGCATCGCGATCTCCACTCTCGGCCCGGACACCGACGGCAAAGGCCTCACCAACCGTATCCAGAAGGAGCTGGTCAAGCAACTGCTTTACCGGGCGATACCCAGTGCATCCCGCTTCTCGCGGTTCAACCGGATCGTCGTGTTGTCTCGCAAGCGGGCCGTGCTTGAGGCGGCTGCGGCGATCGTGGTCGTCGGCGCGATCCTCGCGTTCGTCGGGCTGCTGCCACCCGTGGCTTGGACGGGAGCCGGCTACCCGTGGATCGTGCGGGTGCTGTCATGGCTCGGGTTCGCGGCTTTGGCCACCGCGGTGTTCGCGACCCTGAGGCTGTTCATCTACGGCCGCTTCCTGATCTCCGACATATCGGCGGCGGGGGCGACGGTGAAGCTCACGAAGGACTCAGCGACCTACTTCGATGAGTACCTCGAGGAGATCGTCTACTTCTTCGACCGGCGGCCGACCGACGTCGTCATCTTCGAGGATCTGGACCGCTTCGACGTCCCGCAGATCTTCGAAGCGGTCCGCGAGCTCAACACCCTCCTGAACCACACGCCGAAGCGTGTTGCCAAGGGCAAGCCGCTCCAGTTCGTCTACGCTGTCAAGGACAGTCTGTTCGAGCGACTTGGTTCCGAGACTGACCAGCCGTCTCGCGACGCAGCTGTCGACGAGACGGTGCGTGCCAATCGCACGAAGTTCTTCGACGTCGTCATCCCGATCGTCCCTTTCATCTCGCACCGGAACGCTCGCGAGCTCCTGGACGACTTGCTCAAAGCCAAGGGGTTCATCGGGATCGATCGCGCGCTCATCGCGCTCGTCGCTCAGCACGCAACGGACATGCGGCTGCTGAAGAACATTTGCAACGAATACGCGGTGTTCGCCGAACGGTTGTTCGTCGCCGGCAAGACCGCCCCCGGACTGAACCCCACCAACTTGTTCGCACTCGTGGCATATAAGAACTTCCACCTCAAGGACTTCGAGGACATCGCGCGCCGCAAGAGCGATCTCGACACCCTGTACGCCCAGCATCGAAGGCTTGTGCGCACGGCCATCGAGGCTTGTGAACAGCGTAAGCGTGACATTGTGGATGGATTGGTGAAGTTCGATACCAAGGAGACGCTGGCCAAAAAGCTGGGTGTCCGCCTCGCGGCGATCGGACTCACCTTCAAGGAAATTTCAGGGTTTGGCGGTTATCAATGCGTTCAGTTCTCTCTGGACGGTGATTGGTACTCGCAAGAAGAGATCCAGTCCTCGTCGTTCTGGATCGGCGCGGCCCAGGTGAGTGAGGTTAAGTTCATGGCCGCGACTGCCTCGAAAGGCGGTCAGCAGGGCGTTGTAGGAAGCTTGGTACGCGGTCGGATCGATGAGATCTTCCCGGAGTTAGCGGACGCCGCGCGATGGAGCGAGTTCGACGAGGGCTCTGCCGATAAGGAGATCGCTCGCCTGGACGCGGACATTGTGATCTTGCGCGGCGCAGATTTCAAGGACCTCGCTGCGGCAACGCGCTTCCGGCTTCCTGCTGACGACGGTGGGGAGACCTTTGCCGCTATCGTAGAGACGGCGGTGAAGTCCCGGATGGCGAAGGATCTCGTCAAGCGCGGGTACCTGGACAGGAACTTCGCGCTCTACGCGGCCCAGTTCTACGGCGACTTCGTCGGAGTCGGCGTTGCCACCTTCCTGGTGCAGACTGTGCAGACCAACTCGATGGACATCGACCACGAGTTCAAGCAGGTCGGGGACGTCGAGAACCTCCTCAACGAAGCCCCAGCCGACTTCTCTCGGACGGTCAGTGCCTACAACATCGATGTCCTCAACTACCTCCTCTCACATGATGACCCGCGCGCGGAGCATATTGCCGGCACCGTGGTTGAGAACTTCGGCGATGAGGCGCAGGAGTTCGTCCGGGCATACCTCAACGCCGGCGCAGAGCGGCTGCGTTTCGTGGCAACGCTGAGCCAGGAACCTTGGCCCGACGTCTTCACGTTCCTCGTCGGAGACGAGGACATCCCCAGCGATGTCCGTCCGGCACTCGTCGACGTGGCTCTCCGGAACACCCACAGCTATGGAGAATACGAACTGGGGCGGCCGGTCCGGGACTTCATCATCGAGAACTATCTGTCGATGCAGGCGTTCACGACCCCGCAACCGGCCTTGAACACTCGAAAGATCATCGCAATGATCAAAGGGCTGGGAATCATCCTGCCCCGTCTGGCCGGGCTCGACGAGGCAGTCCGAGAACGCATCGTCGAAGAGCAGATGTACCGCCTGACCGCGGACAACCTGCGGGATGCGCTCGGCGGCACCGGCGACATCAGCATTGACCGTGTGCTGCAGAACGCGGACGTGTACGACCTCTGCCGGAAGAGGCCGAGCGACTACCTCGCGGCCGTCGCGGGCGACTCCGGCAATACTCCCCACGCGGTCCTCACCGATACCGCTCTCGCTCAGGTTCTCAAGGAGAACGCCGAGGCATGGGATGAAGGTGATACCCGGGAACTCATCAGCATGGCCTCGCCGGAGAGCCGGCTGGTGCGCCTCGACTCGGTTCCCGCATCGTGCTGGGGCGATCTTGCCGCTAACAAACTCTTCGCCTCGACCGTGGCGAACGTGTTGGCCTACCGGGACTCCCGCGGGTCATTCGACCAACCACTCGCCGATCTCGTCCTCCAGGCGGGAAGTATCGATGCCGGCGAAGAGGATGCCGATGCTCGAGCACAGGCTGCAGTCAGTATGCTCAACGCGGCAGACGTCGTTCCGGATGCGCGGAGGCGCGTCGCCCTCGCTGCCGAACTCGACCACGAGCAGCCGGTGACGGTCACGGATCTTGCGCCGGAGAGCGGCGACCTGTTGGCCCTGTTGATCCAACACGGCTTGGTTGAGGACTCGCTCCAGTCCTTTTCGCACTTCCGCAGTGCCGGTTGGGATGCCGTGAAATCAGCAATAGCGCAGTCGAAGGGCTTCTCGGAGTTCATGACCCCGGATCTGCTCGACGGGTTCGTGCCGAACCTTCTCGGCACGTCGGCGATACCCCGGAAGGTCCGCGACAAGATCTTCGGCAACCTTGCCCAGTACGTTCCCGGCAACGACAACAATGCCCTGGCGGCGGCAGGTCGCTACGCCATCGACAACGAGCGGATGCTGCCGTTGGACCAGATCCGCCGAGTGGCGGCAGTGACACACGACGGGAACCTGGTGATGCAGCTGCTGAGTGCGGTGACGGCGTCGCCCGAGGATGTCGTCGCAGTGCTGAGCGAGCTGGGGGAGCCGTACAGCCACCTGACGATCCGCGGAATGGCCGAGTTCGAGGTCTCGTTCGAGGAGGACTGCCGGAAGGCGTTCGACACGGTCTTCGGTGACCTCAAGAAGGCCGGTCTGATCGCCGATTTCAGGAAGCAGCGATCAAAGAACTTCTTCGACGTGAAGCTGCAGTAGTCGAGAGCTGGTGGCCCGTCGCGGCCGGAAAGACGAGTCATGACCGCGTTTCCGCTCTTCGGCCGCTACTCAGCTCGAACGTTTTGTGGCCCGGCCTCCCTTGCCGTGTTCGACGCCGCCATCGCGCGGTACGTGGCGAAGGACCTGCCGCCCGCGGCCCAGGCCGCCGGCCGGGTGGGCGCCTGGGTGGACCGGGAAAGCTGGCGGGAGGTGATCACCGCGATGGACCGCGCTGACACCAACCTCGCCCGGTGCGACGACCGCTGGCTGGAACTGCGGGCCGCCTACCTCGAGATGATGGCCGCGAACGCGAGCCGCTCGGGGCTTCGCTTCGAGCGCTGGGGCGAGTCGATCGCCGCGGCCTGCCGGTACCACGGGCCGGACAGCGACCTCGTGGCCCGCATGCGGACGGCGTCGAAAGAGGACGCGCGGAGCTCGACCAAGGGGCAGGCGCGACGGCTGGAGAAAGCCATCCGGCGGCGCCACGACGCGCGTGACGCCCGACACCGACGGAGCCCGCTTCGCGTTCGCGAGTGTCCAGCTGGCCGCGAACTACCGCGAGCTGTTCATGGCCGACCAGGTCGCCGACGTCCTGATCGAAGCGGTCGCGGCGGTCGCCACGGCGGGTACGCGACCACGTCCACCGCGCCGAGCAGCACTGAGGCGAGGCTGAGCCGGGCTTCCGGTGCCGGACACCGCCGAGGTCGACAGCCCGGCCGAGGAACTGGTCGATTGAGGCCGGCCCGCGTTGGTCCAGAGCGCTGTGCGTGCCGACAAATGCGTCCGTGCAGGTCAAGCGCCGTCGGTGGGTGACCGCTCGCGATCCGGCATGATCGCGTCTTGTGCTGGTTCTCTTGATCTATTTCGCCGTTGTCCACGTGTTCGCCGTGCTGCGGCTACTGTCGATGACCGACCGCGAGAGGGACGTCGAGATCCTTGCCCTGCGCCACCAACTGACCATCTTGCAACGACAGCTCGATGACCAGCGTCCGCGACTTCGGCCTGAGGACAGGATGTTCCTTTCAGCGTTGCTGGTGCCACTGTCCAGCGGGGTGTTGCGCCGACTCCGGCTCTTGGTCAGCCCGGACACGGTGTTGCGGTGGCATCGCGACCTGGTGAAACACCGTCACGCCCGCGTGAGCGTGAACCGAGGGCCTGGGCGTCCGCGTACTCTCACCTCGGTCCGTCGCCTCGTCCTCCGTCTGGCGGCCGAGAACCCCTCGTGGGGCTACCGGCGCATCCACGGCGAACTCGCCTTGCTTGGTATCAAGGTCGCAGCCTCCACTGTGTGGGAGATCCTCAAGACCGACGGTGTCGATCCGGCCCCGCAACGGGCGACGGTCAGATGGGCTGACTTCCTGCGGTCCCAGGCTGAGGCGATCCTGGCGATGGATTTCATCGAGACCGTCACCCTTACCGGGCGGCGGCAGTACATCCTCGCTGCCGTCCACCACGCTGGCCGGCGGGTCCGCATTCTCGGTACCACCGCGCACCCCACCCATGCCTGGGCGACGCAAGCTGTCCGCAATCTGCTCATGGACCTCGCGGATGCCGAGCACGTGGCGCAGGTGAGGTTCCTCATCCGCGATCGCGATGCCAAGTACCCCGCGTTGATCGATGAGATCCTCAGCGGTGCCAAGATCGCCACTGTGCTGACCGGTGTCCGGATGCCTCGCATGAACGCGATCATGGAACGCTGGGTGAAGACGCTGCGAGCCGAATTGCTGGACCGCACGCTGATCTGGAACGAGACCCACCTCCGGCATGCGCTTCGCGAGTACGAGCGGCACTGCAACCAGCATCGAACCCACCGGTCGCTGGCTGCCGCGGCACCCCTGCGAGCCCGGCCCCAGGCCCTTGAACCCGACCGGATCGAACGCCTCGTGATACGCCGGCAGGACAGACTCGGCGGAGTCCTCAATGAGTACAGACATGTCGCTTGACATGCTTGGACGTAATCTTCGGCACCCGCAACGCTCGCAGGCGGATTCGCATTCTCGGTACTACGGCGCACCCCACACATGCCGGGGTGACGCAGCCTGTTCGCAATCGGCTCATGGACCTAGCGAGTCCTGGAGACGTCACGCGGATAAAATTCCTTGTCCGTGACCGTGACAGCAAGTACCCCGCGTTGATCGACGAGATCCTCGGCGGCGTCAAGATCACTCCTGTGCTGACCGGCGTCCGGATGCCCCGGATGAACGCGATCATGGAACGCTGGGTGAAGACGGTGCGGGCCGAACTGCTGGACCGCAAGTTGATCTGGAACGAGGCTCACCTCCGTCATGCGCTCCGCGAGTATGAGCGGCACTACAACCTGCACCGAACCCACCGATCGCTTGGCGTCGCCGCGCCGCTTCGAGCACGGCCCCAAGCTCTTGAATCCGATCGGTTCGAACGACTCGTGATACGTCGGCAGGACCGCCTCGGCGGAGTTCTCCATGAGTACATACATGCCGCCTGACAATGTGGGGTCACCGATCCTCGCAACCGGCGGTTTCGTTACACGTGCTCAGCCGCCAAGCCAGAAGTGCACTTCACCTCGGGACCATCGCCGCAACAGTTCACCGATTTCGGCAGTCGAGCCCAGCTGATGAGCCCAGTCGACCAGGGTTGCCCGAAGGAATGCGCGGTGCTGCAACCTCTCATTCAGCTCGGCCTGTGCAATTAGGACGAGCAGCATGGCGGAGCGGCATTCGACAGAATACATGGCCGCTCGCTGGAACTGCCGTCTGGTCAAGAACACAGACTCCTTAAGCTCCGGAAGTTCCATATTCAGGAGACACTCAGCTCGTCCGGCGACGCCGGCATGGAGCTTCTTCAGCAGCGCGACCACGCGAGCAACTGGCATCGCCGCCCGATGTTCGATTTGGAAGCAGTCCAGGATCCAGGTGGCAACCGAGCCCGGTCCGAGGGTGCCGGCTGGAAGTGCGTAAGTCCCGAAGAAGAACGAGAACGTCTTCGCGAGCTGTGCCGGTTCGAGTGCCGCGAACTCGTCCCCGTCGATTGCCCCGGATTCGAGCCGGAGTGCGTACCGGAGGCCGAGCTCGCCATGGCCAGCAAGGATAGCCGATCCGACCGAGGCCGCGAGCTTGTCGAGCGTAGGGCGTTTGACGGTGACATGCTGCTGGCCAGCCGCCAGCAGATAGCCAGCATGAACGGCGAACCGTGCTCGCCGGACAATGGCGTCGTTCAACCGGCTGTAGTCGCCCCGAGCTAGATCGTTCGTGAGAAGAGTGAGCATCGCTTCATGATGTTTGAATGCCGGATCCAGCACTCGGGCGGCCGCAGCGGTGTTGCCCAATGCGATCTCGTCGATCGCGAGACCGGCCAGGTCGTCCAAGGCCTCCGCGGTGAGCGAGACGCAGTTGGCGATGCCGGTCAGGTAGACCGAACCCACCGACCGGCATCGGAGCCTCGTCGAGCGCAACTCCTCCGTGATTCCGTTGATCGAGGCGGCCGGGTGGGTCTGCTCCAGCAGATCGATCAAGCCGATGACCACCGCCGAAGCCCCGGAGAGCAAGGCGTCTTCGAACAGCGAACAGCAGACCTGCGCGTAGATCTCTGAGCGGCCGGACTCGACCAGCGGGTACAGGTGGTCCACTACCTTGGCCGCATCCCGGTTCGTGCGGACGAAGTAGAGGGCGGCGAAGTACTCGCGGAAACTGGCGTGTGTGAAGGTGAAGAGGTCCTCGTTGTTCCGGTCGGGGCCGAAGTCCGTGAAGATCCAGGCGCGGCCCCGGCACCACGACAGGAAATCGTCGATGAACACCGCCGCCTGGTCTTGGCCCGAGTAGACCCGACGGGCGAGGAACGGCACCAGGTCGGCCTTGATCTGGCGCTCGGTCAGCCCGACGGACCCGCTGTTCGTTTCCGACCTGGCAATCCTCGAAAGTGCGGTCTTCATAGTCGCGACACTCGGCACATCCTTGACGATTCCGAAATGCTTGTCCCGTCTGCCAAGTAGCAGCTGAGTGCATTCCTCGTACAATTCTGCCCGATCTTCAGGGATGCTCCTTAGGCCTCGGTACAACACGCACATGAACGACAAAAGAAGAGGGTTTTCCGTGAGGTCTTGCATCTCTCGCGTGTCGGCGATGAAGTCGGCTACGAATCGGGTAACTTGCTTGGCTACTATATTCTCTTGTGCTCCGAACCACTTTGAGACGTATTCCGTTACCTGCGCCTTGGAGAAGGGTAGGATCGAGAAGACAGTGAACTGGTCGCCGTTGAGTTTTGCCGTGAGGTAACCTACTTTGCGACAAGTGACCAGAATTTTCGCGAAGGGATAGGTGTGGCCAATTGATTCAATTTTCTCGGCGAACCTGAGCCGCTGCGAGTTGTCGATGATCTCGTCGAGCCCGTCGAAGACGAGCAGAACGTCCCCTTCGTGTAGGAGCTTCTCGATCGACCGACGGCTTGCGTTCACCTCGTAGCGCTCGCGCAGCAGTCCCGCAAGCAGGTCGACCAGGTAGAAGTCCGGGCTGTCGAGCTGGCGGAGAACCACGACGAAGGGTGTCAGTGCGGCCGCGCTCGCCGCCTGGATAGCCAGTACGGTGCAGCTTGTCGACTTCCCGGCGCCGGGATCACCGAGCAGTACCGAGCGGTCGACCCGCTTCGCGAAGTCGGGAAAATCCTCGGGAGTGAAACGGGCTCCGCGGTCGATCTGCCGCACGCTCGGCTCCACGAAGATCCGGCGATAATCCAGTGTCCTCCGGGTGGTGATGTCCGGTGAGTTGATCTTACGGTGCCGTTTCGCGAAGAGGGCGCGGTACTGCGGCAGCCATGCGAGGCTGGTTCTGCTCCGGACGTCGTAGGAGAGGTGCTCCAGCGCGCTGTCGATCGAGTTCAGGACCTCGGTTGCGACGATGTCGTACGCCCATTCCTGAACGTCTCCCGCTGATTCGGTCTTCGCCTTTATGAGGTTCGCTACGGAACGGCAGCTCTCGTCGAGATGCTCGCAGAACCGTGTGGCATACAAGGTCATTCGCTCCTGGAGTTCGCTCATGCCCGTTCTGTCGCGTTCGAGCTTCTCCGGCATCACGAAAGCGGTCAGGGATTCCGTCAGGGAAGCGAAGACACGCTGTTTGGCATGTTCGTGTCCACCGGCGATGTGAAGGGAAACCAGGTGTCGAGCGAATGCCGTCATCTCCGGAGTTTCGATGAACCTGTCGATGTCGCGTTGTGTGAGTCCGGGAGGTAGCAACTCCACGAGCGATACTGGCCAGTACGCGTCTTTGTGAATGCCCAGGTTGCGTTCAGAAATGGTGAAGATGTCACCTTTCCCGAACCCGCGTTTGGCGGCCTGCCCGCGGAGACGCTTGATCAACGGGGCCGCGGCCTGAGCGGCTACCTTCCATAGGAAGGCGTTTATCGGATCGGGTGCTGCCACGTGATACATGTCGCAGGGGTCTTGCGGCCCGTTACATCATGGCTCGAGCGGTTTGGGGTGAGGGCGATTGGTCGTGCTTGGGCCGGTCAGCGGTCGACGTTCCAGCTGCGGTGGGTTTGATGGTGAACGCGGCGTTGGTGCGGCAGCCTGACGTCGATCAGTCCAACTTCGTTGTAGACGACGACCTCGCCGTCGAGTCGGCGGGCTTGTCCGTCGAGGGCGATATTGTAACCGTGATATGGCTACTTCCTTCGGAGCATCGAGATGTGGCGTGCGTGGTGTTGTCCATTTTGATTACGAGCATGCTTTGATGACGCTCGCGTGGTTGTCGTCACCTGCCTGCTCGACGCTCGACTTCACCGTGGGCCGCTGGGCAGGGATCTGCTCGAGGCCGACCCGCGCGACATCCCGCAGATCGAAGGCGACTTGATGGTCTTCGACGGACAAGTGGTGTTCGAACGCCGCGGTGCGCTTGGTCGTTGCGTCGTCGGTCACAATGCGGTAACGGATAGTGATGCCTGTAACAGGCTGTAGCGAACGAGCGATCCGGGGACGTCGCCTTATTGGAGATGTCCTGGATGAACGCCAAGCGCTCGAACAACGCGATCTGCAAGCTGACGGTTCCGAAGGGCGTGGAGCTCGCCGCGCGGCTGAAGGGCGTTTTCAAAGCGTACGCCCGACGTGTGGCCAAGGAGGGGCTGCCCGAACTTTCGCCGGTTGCGGTAAGCCAGCTGGTGGACGGCTACCGGCTTGACCTCTACGTGCGGCCCTCCGGCTTTGGCCAAGGTTACCGAGCAGATCCGGTTCTGAAGCCTCGGCACGACGCTGGTACCTGCAGGTCAGTGGGGAACTTCAGTGTGGGGTTATAGATCAACTCGGCCCTCCGACTGGGACTGAAGCCCCACCACGGGAGGGGAATACCGGTTGCCCGCTGTACCTATATCGAGACGGTGTAAGGCTCGACAGCCTTTGCGGTCACGCTGCCGACGAGGTCGATCCAGCGAGACTGCCGGCCCGCCGATGTCGGCGCCGCTTAGCAGCCGATCTCCATGGCGGTTGGCGCGTGACCGGGGACGCCGACCCCGTCGATGTAGGTGATGGTGGCTTGCCCGGACGCATATTCGGCGGGGGTGGCCTCGTCGAGGCTGAAGGCGATGGCGCCACGTGGGCCGTCGACGACGACGCCGTTGGTGCCTTGCCCGAAGTCGAGGTCGAGGTATTCGTGGATCTGGTGGCCGCGGAATGCGGTGCGCAGCTGAGCGAGCGTGGACCCTGCGTGGATGCTGCCGATCTCGGTGGAGAGCTTCGTTCCGGAAGCGCCGGCTCGGATGGCGAGCACGCGTCCGTTCGGGTCGACGCTGTACGTCAGCGGCTGGCCGGGCTTCTGGTAGCTGACGCACGCGGGGTTGGTGGTCTCGTAGAGGTTGCCGTGGTCGGTGTAGCCGCGGGCATGCAGGTCCGCTGCCGTGGTGGCGAGGCTCAGGTCGCCGATCCCGTCGAAGCGGACCGTGCCGCCGCTGCGGCGCTGAATAGCTGCTTGGGGTTTCTGCTGCTTGATCCCGCCGACCTGCTCGGCGAGGGTGCCGGCCAGCGGGTAGAGGATGCTTTCCGCGGTCTCGGGGATGACCTTGACGGTGCCGAGGAGCTCGACCAGGGCGCCGTGCAGGTTGAGCTGTTTGAGCAGGTCGCTGAGGCAGGCATGGACGACGTCCGCGGTCGCCCGGACGCCGGTCGCGGTGAACAGCTCGGTCGGTGGGGTGGTGTGGGCCTGTTTGACGACGCAGTCGATCAGGCTGAACGCCTGGCCGACCCATGCCGAGGGTTTCCCGGCCTCGCCTTTGGTGACGGTTCCCTTGATCGCTGCCTCGGCCGCCGACTTGATCGCGGGTTTGAGGGTGGCTTGTTCGGGGGCGATGACCATGAGGAACGCCAGTGCCATGTCGAAGCCGACCGCGTCGCTGTCGATGTCCATCGTCGTGGTCGCCGTCTTCTTGAGCTCGGTGGTGGCGGTCACCGTTCCGAGGGCGGCACCACCGAGCACGGCGCGGTTCTGCAGTGCCCAGTAGGCGTTGCGGACGAGGTTGACGAGGTCGTCGCCGTTGTTCCAGACGTCGCCGAGCCGGAGGGTGAGGCCGGCGGGCAGTGTGTCCAGGCGCAGCGGGAATGCGTAGCCGTTGCGCAGTTGCACTGTCGTGTCGCGGTCGGTTCCGGTTTGGGCGCAGGCGGTCAGCCGGTTGAGCAGGCTTTTCGTGGTGACGGTGACGTCGGTGGCGGCCGGTTTGCAGGCGAGGTCGGGTGCGATGCCGAAGAGGTCTTTCACGAGTGTGCGAGTGAGTTCCGTGAGTAGCTGAGCGGCCCATTTCGCGAAGGTGACGGTGCTGTCGATGACCGTGTGGATGGCCTTGCCGGCCACGTTGACCAGGGCCTTCGCCGGGTTGAGGACGACCGCGCTGAAGAGGGAGAAGTGCGGGGCGACGCCGCTGACGGTGTGTCGGATCGGGTCGGCTTTCGCGCTGAGGATCGGAACCCAGCTGTCGAGCTGGCGGTCGAAGACGGCGAGGCCGACCTGGTCGGCGGTGAGGCCGGCTGGGATCAGGGCCGGGTTGTAGGTGAGGGTCACAGTGGAGCGGCCCGGGGCGAGGGATCCGTTCGTGACCTGTAGGTCCACCGGGATGCCCGCGGCGGTGGCTCCGCGCAGGGTGGCGTTCAGTCCCGGTGTCTCGGCCGGAGCCGGAATGAAGTCGACGCTCGTTCCCGGGGTCATCGCCCCCGCCGGGACGTCGATCGAGGACGATCCGTCCGTCGAGGTGAACGCCGGTGCTTGCGTGGCCGGGTCAGCCGCTGCCGTGGCTGAGCGCTCACCGGTGAGCGCGCGGATCCCGAACCACGCGCCCACGGCGATCACGACGAGTGCGCTCACGGTGAGGAGCACGGTTCGCTTCGCCGGACGCCACATGGGAAACCTTCCGTGCCGACCTGGTGTGTGTTGTGTGCCGAGTCGGCGAGGGACACCGTTGCGTTACGACGTCACCCGGATCCTCGCGGCGTCGTAACGCCCGAGGACGCCGAGGAGACAGTGGGGGAGATCGGACTGACATCCCTAGTGCGCTCAGGACACGGGAAGGTGGAGGAGGACCTGTGGTGGCACCACCGGAGACCGCGCGTCGTCGTCACCTCGTGGTGGTGTTGGTGCTGGTCGTAGCGCTGGTGGCCGGGGGAGTGACGGTCTGGCTGCTCAGCGGCGGGTCGCTGCCGGGCGGTTCTAACGCGACCGCGGGCGAGGCGTTCCGTGACCTCGGCAGCGGGGTGAGTGTCGCCAACGGCGCACCGGAAACGCTGAAAGCGGTCCCCGACGACCACGTCGCGAAGGCGTCCTTCGTGGAAACCGAATCGCTGGGCGGGGTCGTGCACGTCACCCCTGACGGGGATCTTTCCCAGCCGGTCACGCTGCGGTTCGCGCTGAACCGGCCGGTCGACGCGGCCGATGTGGTCATCGCAGTCAACCGGACGGGCGCGGCCGACGGCTGGGAGCTCGTCCCGCCGTCCAAAGTGGAAGGTGGGTTCGCCTTCGTCACGACGAACCACCTGTCGTGGTGGGATCCTCTGTTCCGGAGCTTCGGCAACCTGGTGGATGCGGCCAAGGCCGAGCTGAAGAAGAGCTTCGATTCGTTGACCGGTGACGCGTTCGCCGATGCCGAGAAACCGCAGTGCCCGGGCGAGCGGGAAGCCCGAAACCAGGGCTACTCGATCGGTTCGAAGGGCAGCGACCCGCTGTACTGGTGTCTCGGGATCGAGGGTGGTAAACCGACGGCGCGGATCGTCGACAAGCGTCGGTATCCGATCCTGGTGAACCACGCGGGGATCACCGTGGCGCAGCGGCCGAAGGACCGGTTCGGCGTCGAGTGGCTGGCCCAGCAGTCGTTCAGCGACAAACGCACAGTCCTGATGCCCTTCGACCAGGCGGCGCTGAGCTACCAACTCGCGAAAGGTCAAAGCGTCAGCTTCACGACGGAGTACGACGGGTTCGCCGAGTCGTTGTACCAGCTCGAATTCGGCGTGACGACGCTGATAAACATTCTGACCAGATTCGGGGCGGGCGCGGGCACCATCAGCAACGGTGCGATCAAGATCGAGCAGTTCGACCGGATCGCCGAAGTCGCCGGGAAGTTCCTTCACGTGAAGGAGTGCGCCGGCGCGCTGAACCGGAGCTCACCGGACGCCGGTGCCATCCTCGCCGGCTGCTTCGACCCGGCCACCCTCGGAGAGGTGTTCGGCTGGAAGGGCGTGCTCCTCGGTGCGGTGCTGGTGGCCGGTCCGGCGGCGGAGTTCTTCCACAGCCAGTTCGAAACGCTGAGCGATCTGCTGCAGGGCCGTGACCGGGAGACGGTGACCGTGACCTATCAGCCCCAACCGGCGATCCCGTTCGTCGGGCACTGGGCGGTGCACGGGCTCACCATGGACATCAAGAAGGACGGCACAGGCAGCATCCAGTGGAATGCCGGCCCGTGCGACTCCGCGACTTCCAGCGTGAGCCGGATGTGCAGCGGCAACGCGACGGTCAAGTTCACCTCGACCGGCGCCGAGCAGTTGACCGGCACCTACACGAAGGTCTGGTACACCGACAGCGGCGGCAACACGGTCAGGAACTACGCCTACGCGGGCTCGGACTTCCAGGTCGGCCAGCGCTTCACGCTCAAGCGCAACGACGAGCACACCCTCGTCGCTTCCGGCGGCTCGGCCGACGACCCGGATGGGCCGGGGAACCCGTACCTCTGCGACGCCTACGCCATTCAGCACAACTTAGGTGGCGAGAAGTACGACATCTGCGGGGCGTAGCTGCGCTCGGTGCGTGATCGTGGGGGCGAGTTCCAGGTCAACCTCCAGGCATCGCGCGAGGCTCGAGCGTCGGCGATCAGTAAGTGGTTATCCCAAGTCGTAGCCGCGGAGGCCACGGAGATACGGCAGGTGCTTGGGGAGGTGGCGACCGCGACGGCGTCGGGCGCGCCGGTCAATGACCGCCGTGGTTCCGGTGACGGTGACCGCAAGTGGTGGTCAGCGCGAGCGCCTGGCAAATCCGCGGCAAGATGTAGTCCTCTGTCATCAGGGTGATGAGCTGGGTATGCCGTTGCGCCAGACGCAGGGGGTGCTGTTGCCGATGGCGAGGCGCTGGTTGATGTTGGCGCTCAGGCTCATGAGGTAGCCGTCGCGGGTGGCGTTGATGAACATGTCGGCTGGTCTGCTGTCGGTGCTGAGCGCCCATCCGTGGCTGGCCCACCAGGCTTTGAGGGCGTCGAAGTAGGCGTTGTTGTTCTGGGGGGTGGGGAGCCCGTTGACCCAGAAGGTGACGCCGAGCAGGACCTGTCCGGTGGGGTTGCCGGAGGAGTCGGTGCAGTTGAGCGGTTGGGGTGGCAGCTCTTCCAGGGTGAAGCCGGGTGGGAATGTGCCGGCGGCGGCTTCGCGGATCTGGTTCGCGGCTGCTGTTTGGGCTTCGGTGAGCGAGATGGTGGGGTCCATGGGGTGGTTGTCTCCGCATCCGGCAGTGGTGGCCAGCAGGACTACGAGGACCAGGAGCCACCGAAGCCTGTTCGGAGCCTCTCTGCGTCCTCGCGTCGCGGTGGTCACGGTGCTGATGCACCTGCTATGACTTTCGCCATCCCTCGCAGCGACTTCGAGTGGGGATCCCAGTACTCGGTGTGGCCGGTGGCGAAGTCGGAGTCGAACGGATGCCCGCCGAACCAGTTCGTTGTCGGATCCGGTCCGAGGGGGTCGATTCTGTCCATGTCCGGCTGGTAGAAGTTCGTCAGCGCTGGAACGGGGTCCATCGCCGACTTGGTGGCGTAGACGTGGTGGTTCATCTGGTCGGCCGAGACGCCGTCGAGGTGCAGGTCGGTGGCGTGTTGAACGCCGACGCCAGGGCTGGCGACCATGACGAGGTTGTCGACGGGGAAGCCGAGGTCGCGGGCGGTCTGACCGACGACGGTGGTGCCGTAGCTGTGGCCGATCACGGTGGAGTTGACCGGGATCGGGTCGTGGCTGGCGCCGAGCCCGTCCTGGAAGCGGCGTAGTCCGGGTTCGGCGTGGTCGGCGAAGCTGGTGCTGGCCGCGTCGGGCAGGACGCTTTGCGGTGCGTCGTAGCCGGCCCAGGTGATGACCGAGGTTGGGACAGGGTTGATGATGCTCGCGGTCTGGTTCATCACGTCGGCCCGCTGGATGTCGGTGGCGAAGCCTTTCAGTCCGGTTCCGGTGCCGGGGACGTAGGTGGCGACGTTCTGGGCGTGGTCGGGGTTGCCGATGGCGATGATGGCGTGGCCGGCGTTAGCAGTGTCGATGCCCAGCAGAAACGCCGGTGGCTGGCCGGGCAGTGGCTGGGTGAGCCGCTCGTTGATCGCGCCCAAGCCCTCGAGCTTCTTGTCCAGAGCGGCTGCGTCGCGTTCAAGGTCGAAGTACTCGGTCTGCTCGGTCGGGTCAGACTGGTTCAGCGCGTCCATCCGCTGCCGCAGTTCGTCGCGCTGGCGCTGCAGGTCGGTGTACTGCTGGGTGAAGACCGCCCGGTTGGCCTTGTCGCGGACCTCGGCGGGCAGGCCGTCCATGACGCCGAGCGCAGCGGGCCGGTCATGCAGGAGGATCGCTCGGCCAGCGGGGGAGAGGCTGGCCCACCACGCTGCAGTTTGAGATGGAGTGGCGTTCGCTGGTGGTTCGGGCAGGGTGAGACCCGGGTCGATGGCACCAGCCGCCGCCGCAGCGGCCACCGTCGTTTCATCGCCAGTACCGAACTCGCCGGCTTCGGCGCGCTTGAGCACGAGGCCAGGTCGCTGTCGATGTCGTCGGCAGTGCGGAGTGCCTGGGTGATGTCGTCGACGACTTGCTGATGGGCTCGGGCTCGGTCGCCAGGGTCGAACTCCGGCGGTGGCTGGCCGTCGGGGAAGGTGTCGGTGACCGCGCCGGTGTCGGTAATGTGGTAGCCGTACTTGCGGGCGTATTCCTCGGCGTTGGTGACCGCGCGTTGCACGCCGGTGATGGCGTCGGAGGCTTGGGCGATGGCCTTGCCGACGATGCTGGCCCCGGCGGCGAGCTTGTCGATGCGGGCCATCAACGCCCGGTGCGCGGAGGTCGCGGTATCCGCAGCGGGCCCGGACCAGCCGTCGACCGGGACGGTCTTGCCGAAGTCGTCCCCGGAGTGGATCAGCACGTCGAGCTGGCGACGGATTGTGGTGTGGATTTCTTCCAGCTGTGCGGTGTTCCACCGTTTCACGTCGGAGAGCGAGACCATCAGCGTGGCCCGTGCAGAGCTCCGGCGGCCTCAAGTTCGTCGCCGCCGGCATGGTCGGTGCGCTGGTAGCGATCGGCGGCGGTGGCCAGGCCGTCGGCGTGGATCTCCGCGTCGGTGCACCAGCTGATGAACGCCGTCGTCCACGCTCCGCCGGACGACGGCGCCGTCGCGGCGGTCGTCCCGCCGGGCATCGCCGTCGTCAGCGTGCAGACCGGCTCGCCGCAGTCGATGCCGCGCAACTCGGCGACCGCGTCGGCGGCGGCTCTTCGAGCAGCGCGCAGTGCCTCCGGAACAGCCTGAAACCCCATGTTGTCCCTCCCCGTAGCGACCTAGTCACGGTAAGCCACAGGTGTGCTAGCTGCAATATGCACATCGCATGCGAACGGAGTTGACCTGCTTTTGTCCAGTCCTTTCGAATGTCGTCAGATTTGCGTCGATACGACATGGAATCGTCGACTCAACCAGGGCGGGATCGGAACCGTCGAGATTGCCCGGCCCTCGCGCGGACAGACGGACGCCTGGTGAACGGGTCCGCGTCGAGGCGAAGGACGTTGTGCCTACTTGCTCAGCTGGGACTCTGCATTTGCTTGCAGCGCAGGCATTGCCGCACATGTTGCGCCGGCGACCTCAGGCTCCGCACGTAGGCGGCGCGCTCCTTTCCGGGATTCGCGCTCGTGCGGTCTTAAAGCGGGAACGAGACGATTACCGGTGCGTGGTCGGAGCCGGACTTGCTGACGTGCGTGGACGGCTTGTCCGTGACCGACGGGAGGCCTTGGCCGTGAACGACGTGCACCGTGGGAAGTGGGTCGACCAGTGCGTGGCTGACGACGATGTGGTCGATGAGTTCGCGGCGGCCGTCATTGATGCGGGAGTAGCGCTCGTCTTCGGGGATGAGCTGGGCGAGGTTCCAGAGGCGCCAGCGGTCGCCGGCGTCGGGACGGTCGAAGCCGGTGGTGCCGACTTCGGAGCCGGGAGGTCCGGCGAGGATCTGTGTTGTGGCGGCGGTGGCTTCGTCGTTGAGGTCGCCGAGCACGATGATCCGCTCGGTCGTGCTGGGTTTCAGGTAGGTGGTGGCCAGGGCTCGGATGGCGGTTGCTTCGGCGGTCCGGCGGTAGAGGGCGTAGGCGCCGTACCGGGCGCGTTCGTCCTCGCCGTGCGGAATGAACCGGCCGCCGGGGTAGGAGAGGAGTTTGGATTTCAGATGGCACGTGATGAGTGTGAGTGCGTCGCCGGACTCGAGTTCCACGCTCGCTACCAAGGCGCCGCGGCCGAGTTGGCTGCTGGGTTTGGCTGGGGGATCGGCGACCTGGACCGGCGCTAGTTCCGGCGGCAGCGTCATGCTGTCGGCGAGCACCGTGAGCGGGAGTCGTGAGAGGAAGCCGACCCGGATCCCGCGTGTGTCAGGGTACTGGGAGACGGTGGCCGTCCACTTCCCGGGAAGGTGGGCCGCCAGCTCGTCGAGCGCGGCGGGGTCGCCGACTTCCTGTACGGCCAGCACGTCGGGATCGGCGACGGTGATGGTGCTGCGCAAGGCTTCCAGCTTGGCGTCGTAGGCCGCCTGATCGGGCGGCCCGTCGCCGCCGGGGCGGAACAGGTTCTCCAGGTTCCATGTTCCGACGACGACCATCGCGTCTCCCCGTGCATCGGTCACCGGCTCGTCCGGCGCGCTGTACCAAAGAACTCGCTATCCACTGCCGGTCGGTTACACGCTTCACCTGGATGTTTGTACGACTGCGCGACCGAGGCTCTGCGGCGCTTGACGGTACAGAGCGCCGACGGCCCGGAGTATGGCGGAGTTGACCAGGCCGCGCTTCGTCGCTGCCCTGGTCGCCAGGTGGGTTGTCGACCCGGTAGGTGGACTCGAGCCGAACTCGGCGGGTGGGTTGCCGGGGATGGGCGCGGATCTTGTCCGAGCTGCGCGCATCTGGATATGGGAAACGCCCCACGGTGACGATGCACCGTGGGGCGTTCTCGGGTATCCGGCTCTACCAGCGGCCGCCTTCGACGTGCGGCGGTGCCCAGTAGATCGCCGCCCACACGCCGTGGTTGCTGGCCGAGCCCCAGCCGGAGGCCCAGTTGGTCAGCAGCGTGCCCGCCGTGCTGCAGAGCCAGCCCGGGAGCCTCGTCTGGCATGCCCGGACGCCGACCGCGATCGCGCCGTTGACCACGTCGGCGTACGAGGCGGTGATCCAGAAGTGATCGCCGGTGATACCCGTCGCCAGGTCGGTGTGCGCGTTCCCGGTGGGCTTGGCCGCGCCGACCGTGGCCAGGCCTTGGAACGCCGCCTGCATCTCGGCGATCACCTGGGCGCGGTCCTCGGGCGTGGCGGTCAGCCGATGCCATTCGGCCTGCTCCTGCAGGGAGAGCCGGGGCACCGCCGTACCCAGGTTGGGCAGACCGGCGTGCACCGGGTCGCCGGTACCCGGACGGGCCAGCATGCTCGCCGAGTGCGTGGCCGCGGGGGCCGGCACGGCGTTCGCCGCCGGGGCAAGAACGGTGGCGAGCACCGTTCCGGCCGCCGCGGCGGACGCGAGGTAGGTCGCGATCTTCATGGTCACTCCCGTTTCGGACGAGGTGCACCGGCGGATCGCCGGGGCGCCGGCCGGGCGGTGGGAGCCCGGCTGAGGTCCACCTTGAGCGGCGCCGCTGAGTCTCCGGTGAATCCACACTGATGTACCGCTGAGTGACACTCCCGCGAATCTTGTAACAAAGGGTGACGAGCCAGTCACTTCTCGCCACTATGGAGAAGAGGTGTAGCGCCATCGAGACCGGGGAGGGGCGATGGAAGCGCGCTTTGCCCTGCTGGGCGACTTCGAGGCGTGGACCCCAGAGGGACCGGTCTCGATCCCGCCCGGGCACCCGCAGGCCGTGCTCGCGCTACTGCTGATCGCACGAGGCCGACCGGTGCAATCGAGTGCCCTCGTCGATGACCTGTGGGAACAGGACGACAGTAAGCAGCCCGGCAAGCCGAAAAACGTCGTGCACCAGGCGATCAAGTCCCTGCGTACTGCTCTGGGCGACACCGGCAAGACGCTGATCGTCACGGTGGGCCGCAGCGCCTACCGCCTCGACGTTCCGCCCGAAGCCACCGATCTTCACCGGTTCGATGCTCTTCTGCAGCAGGCCGACGAGGAGACAACGGCCCACGGCCGGTCCGAGCGACTCACGGAAGCGCTCGCGCTGTGGCGCGGCGAGCCGTTCGCGGGCATTGCCGCGCCGGGACTCGCTACGACGCGGGCGCGGCTGGTCGAACAGCACCTACAGGCACTCCAGCGCTACATCGAGGCCGAGCTTGATCTGGGCCGGCACCAGAAAATCCTTCCGCTGGTCCGGCAATGGGCCGAACGCGAGCCGACGCGCGAGTACTTCTGCCGGCAGCTCATGATCGCGCTCTACCGCAGTGGGGAGACAACCGAGGCGGTGAACGTCTACCAGGCATTTCGGGAGAACCTGGAGGAACAGTACGGCGCGCCGGTCACCCCGGAGCTGAAGGACCTGCACGTCCGGATCAGCAGACAAGACCCAGCCCTCATGCACGCCGGATCGACGTCGCCGGCAACACGCCGATCCGCGCCGCCGCGAACGCTGCCGCCGGTCACCGCGAACTTCGTCGGTAGGGAAGCCGAACTGGAACAGCTGACGCGCTACCTGCGGCAACGACGGGAAGCCGCCGGGCCGTTGGTGGTCGCGATCGCCGGACCCGGCGGGATGGGCAAGACCAGCCTTGCGCTGTGCTGGGGCAAGCGGCACCAGGAGGAGTTCGCGGACGGCTCGCTGTACGCGGACCTGCGCGGGTTTGACGGCGAGAACGAGCCGGCCACGGCCGGCATCGTGCTGCGCCGGTTCCTCGAAGCACTGGGGGTGGCGGCCGAGGAGATCCCCGCCGGCACCGAGGCTCGGTCGGACCTCTTCCGCGGTCTGGTGGACGACAAGAGACTGCTAATCGTGCTCGACAACGCCGCGAACACCGGCCAGGTGCGTTCGCTGCTGCCTGCGGGCGCGCGCTGCTGTGTGCTCGTCACCAGCCGAAACCAGTTGGCCGGTGCGCTGGCCGGCCTCGGTGCGGTCCACCTACCGTTGGACCCGTTGCCGGAGGGCGCAGCGCGGAACCTGCTCGTCCGCTCGGTGGGGCCGCGAGCCGATGGTGACCCGGGTGCCGTCGACCGGCTGCTGGCGGTGTGCGATGGGCTGCCACTCGCGCTGTGCCTCGTGGCCGGGCTCGTGCAGCTGCAGCCCCGGATCACCCTCGCGCGGATCGCCGGAGAGCTCGAGGAGCACCGGCTGGCCACGCTCGACTCCGCCAGTCCCGATTCCGGTTTCCGCGTCGTGATGTCGCGCTCCTGGGACGTCCTGGATGCACGGCAACAGCGGCTCGCCGGGCTCCTCGCGCTCGCGCCCGGACCGGACATCGGCCGCAGCGCGGCTGGTGCCCTGCTGAGCATCCCCACGAACCGAGTCGACGGGGAACTGCGGTCCCTCACCCACGCTTCCCTGCTGGAACAGTCACCCGACCGATACCGCATGCACGCCCTGGTGCGGGCATACCTCGCCGAGCGCTGCACCGATGCGCTGCCCGCAGCCGACGTCCGCCTGGCGCTGCGCCAGCTGACCCGGTACTCCCTGCACGTCGCCGACGCCGCGGATCACGTGCTTCACCCCCAGCGGGGGCGCATACCGCTCGTGCCGCACACCGCTGCGCCGCCGCGGTTTGCCAATCGCGGTGCCGCGATCGCGTGGTTCGACGCCGAGCACCGGTGCCTACTCGACACCCAGCGCGCGGCTGCCGAGGCTGGGTGGCACGAGGAGACCTGGCAGTTGGCCTGGACCATGCACACCTTCCATCACCGCCGCGGTCTCACCGACGAGCACCTCACCAGCTGGCTGCGGGGACAGCAAGCCACGACGCACATCGGCGACCTGGGGCAACGCTCACTGGCCAACCGGCTGCTCGCGGGCGCCTACACCCGAGCCGGCCGGCACGAACGGGCTCGCGAGCACCTCGACGCGGCGCTGGCCTTCGCCGAGCAGTGCGGCGACCGGCTCGCCCAGGCGCAGACTCTGCAGTTCATAGCCTGGCACTCCGGCGAGCGGGGAGCCTTCCCGGAAGCGGAAGCTGCGGCTGAGCAAGCACTCGAGCTATACCGGGCACTGGGCGATGCTGCCGGGATCGCGCAGGTTCTCAATGCGATCGGTTGCTATGCAACGGGAAACCGCGACTTCTGCCGGGCCCGGAGATGCTGTGAGGAGGCACTGCTGCTCAGCCGGGAGATCGCCGACCGGGACACGGAGGCGGCCACCCTGGACAGCCTGGGGCAGCTCGCCGTGGCGACAGGCGACTTCTCCGAAGCCGTGACGCACTACGAAAATGCTGCCGCCATGCTGTCCGAACTGGACAACGCCTACGCCGAACCCGCGACCCGCGAACGACTCGGCGAATGCTACCTGCGGTTGGGTCGCCCCTCGCCGGCGATCGAAGCCTGGACCTACGCGGTGCGGCTGTACCGCCGTCAGCACCGGCACGGCAAGGCCGACGACCTGACCGCCCGACTCGCGGAACTCACGGGTTCACCCTGAACGGCGGGACCCATACCGCTCCCTGACCCCCTCACTGCCAGTGAGGTGCGCAAGGCCTCCTGACCTGCGGTTTTGGTGAATCCGCAGGTCGACTGGGGCAGTTCGGGGCAGTTGAGTGCGCTTCGATGCGGCTGTGCGTGGTTCAGGAAGGGGGTTTGCCCCAGCTGTGCCCCAGTGAAATTGGTGAGAGGATTTTGCCCATTGCCGCAACGGCGGCTGACTGCTCAGCTCCAGAGCCGAACCGATCCTGCGGTGAAGAACTTGATCTCCAGCGGCTTGGATGTGGTGGCGGCCTCACGAGCCGCCTGTAGGTCGCGCACGGCTTGGATCGTCGCCTGGTTCGCCGGTGATGCGCTGTCTCCGAAGAGGGAGACAGCCAGCCGGCTGATCGATGATCGGGCGACTGCGTCGATGATGTGCTTGTCGTTCTTGCTGAACGACAGGCCGTAGGCAAGGAGCCCGCCGCCGGTGTTGGCCAGTGAGCGGAGGGCGTGGCCCAGGAAGTTGCTGGACTCGATTCGTTCGAGCTTCTCAGTGCTGGTTCCTTCGGCCACGTAGAGCGGGAACGCCCCGGCGTTCAGCTGGTCGCGGATTTGGTCGATCAGCGCGATGTCGGTGCGTCGCCAGGTCAGCTTCTTGATGCCTTGGTCGCCGCGGTACAGGTGGAGTGCGCCATGGAGGTAGTGCACATTTCCATGGTGAGGCTTGAGGTGGTCCCAGACGACGTGGTCGGCGGGGTAGCCGGGGTCGCGGAACCCGTCGTCGTGTCGCCGGGGTGGCAGGCCGCGGTCGGTGAAGTCCTGCATCAGCGTCCAGTAGAGGAGCAGGTCGTAGTTCGCGGTGTAGATCGCCTGGAACCTGTCGAGGAAGGTCCTGACCTGCAGGTAGGCCTCTTCGTCGATGTCGTTCGGACGCTCCGGGTGGAGTGCGGCGAGGATGTGTGCGAGGGCTTCCTTGACGCTGCCGGCCTCGGTGCGGATTTCGTGGATGTCCGAGGCGTATTTCTGCGAGTCGAGGGCCTCCAGGCCCGTGGCCGCGTCTTCGAGGGTCTTGATGACGATCTCGAAGTCCTGGGTGTTCAGCTTGTGGAACAGGTGCAGGGCCAGCGGCCCCAGGAGCCCTTCATCCTCTGCCTGATTTCGCAGTGCGGTGTAGGAGAAGCGACTCGGCGCGTAGGCGATGCTGAAGCCGTTGCCCAGCAGCAGCCGCGGTGTCGGCTTCGCTGCCTTGACCTCGGAGAGCCAGGCGAAGGCCTCCTCGAAGTTCGTCAGCTCGATGGCCATGGCGCCTCCTCGTGCCCGGTGGAGGAAGGAGTCGGCACGGTGGATCTTTCTGTTACGTCCGTCGAGGCGAGACCTGCTCAGCTCTGCGGCGCGGCGACGAAATCGCTTACCATGCCCCATGAGTTCGCCGAAGCCGGCGGAGCAGTCTTCGCACCGAGGGGTGGCCGTGGGCATCGAGCAGATGAGCCCGTATGAGCGCGCGGCGTGGCAGGATATTGAGCGTTGGCGTGACGAGCGGTTGGCAGTTAACGAGCGCCGTCTGGTGCCGCAGCGCGTTCGTGATCGCGTGGTCAAGGGTGGCCAGACCGTCAAGGGACGGCTGGAGCAGGTGCCCGGTGCGGAACAGCTGACCGCGATCGTCGGCAACTCGGTCGAAGGACTGCTGAGGTTGGTGAACAAGACCAGCGAGGCGACGCTGCGACGCAGGGCGGTCGTCGCAGCTTATGTCAAGCGTGGGCATGCGGTCAGCGAGTTGAGCGACATTCACAAGCTCGATCTGGGCGATATCGACAAGGCCAAGCCTCGTCTGGGGCTGCGGTACACGGCCTTCAGCGCGGTCGAGGGTGCGGGCGCGGGCCTGGCGGTTTCCGGCGGTGAACTGCTCACGACAGCCGGCGGTGTCTTCGGTGCGGGCGCTGGTGCGGCGCCCGGTGCGGGCACGGTTGCCGCGGCGATCGCTGCCGACGCGGTGCTGGTGCTGGGTGCGATGACGAGGGCGGTCGCCCACACCGCCGCGTATTACGGCTACGACACCGAGTTGCCGCAGGAGAGGGTTTTCGCGCTCGGCGTCCTCAGCTTCGGGATGGCGCAGCAGACGAGCAAGAGCGTCGCGTACGTCCAGTTGAACAAGCTCGTGAACGACCTCGCCCGCCGGGCGACGTGGGAGCAGTTGAACCGGAACGGCGTCACGCGGATCGTCAGGGCGTTCTACGAGCGGTTCGCCGTGCGGCTGACGAGGCAGAAGCTCGGGCAGGCCGTGCCGGTCCTCGGTATCGCGATCGGCGCCGGGCTCAACGCGAGGTTGCTGCACAACCTGACCGAGGACGCCGAACATCTTTACCGGGAGCGGTTCCTGCGCGAGAAGCACGACCTGGAGACGGTCGATGTCACCGTGACCACGAAGGACGCCGACCTCGCCCCGGACGACGACACGATCCACATCGCGGAGATCGTCGAGGAAGCGACCGCCGCCGAGCAGCACACCCAACGGGCTGACTGACGGCCGACCTGGACGCGAAACTCCTGGTGGAAGGCGTTCTGTCGAGCACGCGACCTGCAACGGAGAGTTGCGGTTAATGTTCGTTTGTGTCACGATTCGCAGCTTTGCTCAAGATGAACGGGGAGTACTGCTTGTGAACAGCGAGAGAGAGCTGCTGGCCCGGGTCCGGGAGGACCTCCGGGCGGCTGGCTACCCGCTCGTCCTCGCCGACATGCGCTTGCCCACCACCCGCAAGGAGCATCGCCTCGACGTCGTCGCGTTCGCCGCAGACAGCACCGGCGCTCTGCAGCCCGCTGTCGTCGTCGAGGTCAAGCAACGAAGGGTTCACGACCCGCAACTCGTCCTCGACCAGCTCGCCTTGGCCCGCGACATCCTCGGAACCCGACTGCACTACCTCGTCACCCCCGACGGCTGGCTCGAGGCTGATGGCGGCCTGCGCCGCCTGCAGCAGGTCGACGGCCCTGCCGAGGCGGACCGGCCCGGCGGCGAACTGCGTGACATCTCCACCGTCGAGCTTCTGCTGCAGCAGTACCTGTGGGCCGAGAGCAACCGGCACCGCAACGAGGCCGGACCAAATGCCGCCCTGGGCGCGGTTCGTGATTTGCTGATTCGCTTCGCCAGCCCGGCCACTGTGCCTGCTGACCAGACCGTGCCGATGGACCCGGCAACGCGGTGGCTCGCCGTGCGCGACGTCGTCCGCAAGTACCTGGCTCGCGACAGGCATCTCGAGCCGCTGCTCAGCCAGCCAGCGCTCGCTCGGCCAGTGGCTCAGCTCCTCGGCGACGTCGTCCCTCCGCGCGTCGAGGATCCGTTCGCTGGCCTCGGCGCCTTCCTGTGGGCGGTCGCCGACCGAGCAGGGGAAGCTGGCACCGTGGTGCAGCTGTCCGGCACGGACATCAACTCCAACGTGGTTGAGCTCGCTTCGGCGGTGGGTGCGCTCTGCCCAGTGCCGCTGCAGTTCCGGGTCGGCGACAGCTTCCGCCTACAGGATGGCGATCCGGTCGACGCAGTCCTCACGCAGCCGCCGTTGGGCCTGCGACTCCCCGACCCGTTCCGTCTGTCCAGCGGTGCGACGACGAAGGACGGTGAGCTGGCCGCGATCGACGTCGCCCTGAGCCGCCTCACGCCAGGCGGCCGCGCTGTCCTGCACATCAGCCGTGGGTGGACGTTCCGCAGCGGAGACGCGGCGCGGTACCGCGCGTACCTGGCGGCGAAGTGGCGCGTCGCTGCGCTCATCGGGCTGCCAGCCGGGGCGTACGCCGGCACGAGCATCCCGTCGACGATCCTGGTCGTTGACCGTGCTCAGCCCGGCGAGACGTTCGTCGCGAACCTCGAGGCGAACTGGGCGGAGGAGCTCGCCCCCGGCGGCTCCGTGCTCACCGAGTGCCTGAAGCATCTCGACGCACCGCACATGCTTGGCGGCGCGGGCGGCCGAGGTGAGTAGTCCCGTCACTGCTGTTCTCGATCTGCGGGAGCGAGCAACCTGGGACGTCACCGTGTTGCTCGCGCCGACGCCCGACGAGCTGTGGGGTCAGCAACCGCTCGTTCCGCTGGGTGCGCTCGTGCAGGTGCGCACGCCGCGCAACGAGGCGAAGGAGGACGAACCTGTCGTCGGTCCGGGGAGCGTTGACACCGTCACTGGTGACGTCCGCACCCGCCGTGGCCGTGGCGCCCATCGACTCGTCCTGCGCGTCGGGAATACGGACGCCGCCGCCCACCTCGGTGACGTCCTGGTGCCGCAGCTCGGCGACGGCCCCTGCGTGCTCATCGGCGAGCAGCACCGCGCCCTGACCTTCGTCAACTTCGTCGCGCTGCGCCCCGAGCAGCCGACCACCGGCCTCTGGCTGTGGGCCGCGCTGAGCTCTGCTCGTGGACGCGCGCTGCGCCGAACCCTGACGGTCGGCACTACCGGGCGACTCCCGCTGACCGCGCTGCTCAACACGCCCGTTCCGGTACCGCTCCCGCCCGCCGACCCGTGCTACGCCCAGCTCTCAGCGCTGCACGCGCGGACCAGCGTCGCCGTGAGCTCCGAAGGGCGCAGCTGGTGGCGCGTCACCACGCTGCCAGTTGACGGCCAGTGGCACCGCTACCTCGTCACACCCACACCCGAGGTCTTCAACGACGGCGTTCCACTGAAGGAACTCGCCACTATCATCGCTGGCCGCAACCCGCCTGGCGTCTTCGAGCAGCCGCGGCCAGGCGCCCTGCCCGTCCTCAACGGTCGGTCGGTCGATGGGAACAAGGTGCAGCGCTGGGCCGAGCCGGGGACCGGTGTAGTCGCGGAGCCCGGTGACGTCGCCGTTGTCGAGGTCGGGGTGCGCGGACGGGCAGCCCTGGTCACGCAATCAGCCATCGCCGGGACGGGCGTGCTGCTGGTCAAGCCGCACGACCGCAGCCATGGCGAAGCGCTGGCCGCCTATCTGCGCAGCGAGCCCGCTCAAACGCTCCGCGGCACCCTCATCACCGGCGGCGTCATTCCCAGGCTGAGCCGTAGCACCCTGGCGCAGCTGCCCGTGCCGCACGACGCGCTGTCCGCCTCCGGGGATGCCCATGCGCAGCAGCCGTCTCCCCACGCCCCACTGAGCGAGCAGTTGGAGCAGCTGCTGTGGAACTGACCGCACGGCTGGCGCCCGTGGTGTTTGCTGAGCTGTACCAGGAGCTCCAGAGCAGCTGCGCCACACAGATGGCTGACCGGCTAGCCGACATCGACCGCGATCTCGACTGGCTCAGCTTGACCATCCAGCGGTACGAGGCGCTCTGGGCGTACCGGCTCACCCTGCCGGACCCGCAGGAGCGGTACCAGCCGCTCGACGCCGACCACGCAGCCCTTGCCGCCTGGATCACTGCCGGACTGCGCGGCTACGGCCCGAGCAACGAGATCAACCAGGCCGTGCAACAGGCCGTGCGCGACCGGACCGCCGGCGACCCGCCGGAGCTCGTCCGGGACCACAGCCGAGTCGCGCTCGTCGCCTGGAGCCTCGGGCAGGTGGTTGGCGACTACGACCGCTCGCTGCCCGTTGTGTTCTGCGAACCGCTCGCTGACCGCAGTGTGCAACTGGCCTACGAGGGGCTCGTGCAGCACGTAGTCGGGCTGCCGGAGCTGGACGAGTGGCCCGAGATGCTTGGCAGCGCCGTGCTGTGGCGGGCGTGCGGGCTCGCGGACGGCCTACGCCCACAAAGGGGCGGCAGATCCAACCTGGAAGCGAGCGTGAACGAGCTCATCGCCGGGATGCGCCGCTACGTCAGCTCCACCGTGCTCCTCCAGTGGGCGAAGGAGTGGCCCGAGTACACGAAGGTCCGCAACGGTTTCACCCACGTCGCCGGGGAGAACGGCGCGTACTCCTTCGCTGACGTCGCCTCACGCATGCGCAACCGCAGCGAGGTGGCGCCCGCCCTGACCAGCGCTACCACGTTCGTCGGTCACAGCCTTACCGAAGAGCTTCTCGACAGCCCGCTGGCGCGGTGGCGAGCCGTGGCAGACAACCTCGAGTGGGAACTTCAGGCCTACGAAGACTTCGCGCCCACCGGGTCCGACTCATGGACGTCCCTGCATTCCGGCTGACTTACAGAACTGAGGTCCGGCCCTCCGCACAACGAGCTCGCGCAGGTTGGTGCCCTCCCCGAGATCCGGCCAGGGCGGCGGCACGTACCGAGATCACCAACCGACAGGAGGCAATGCCGCCGCCACTGGCCTCCGATAGGGACTGTTCCAAGATCGGTGTTTCCGGCCCGACACGCCGGGCTGAGGTCCGGCGGGATGGGCACTGTGAGTGATGACATCGGAGCTTGTGAGTCCACGCAAGAGTGAGTCGAAGCCGGCGCGGGAGCTGTCGCCGGAGCAGGCCGCAGCGGCGGCGATGGTGGCCGAGGCGAAGGCCCGCGGGCTGGCGCTGACCGGACCGGACGGGTTGCTGAAGCTGTTCACCAAGAACGTGCTGGAAACGGCACTGAACGAGGAAATGACCGAGCATCTCGGCCATGAGAAGAACCAGGCCGACCCGGATCGTGAGTCGACGAACGTGCGCAACGGCACCCGGCCGAAAACGGTGGTCTCGGATGCGGCGGGTGAGGTCGGGATCAACGTGCCGCGCGGGCCGGTGGCCTCGTCGTTCCGGGCGCGCATCGCGATGCGTCGAGTTGGACCGCCGTGCGCTCAGAGCGGTGGCGACGATGTCGGTCGATGAACGCGCAGGGACTGGATCAGCCGGCCGTGTGAACCGACGTCCGGGACGGTTTCACCGGGGCTGCATCGAGTCGTAGAGGGCCTGCGCGATGGCCTTGACCTTGTCCTTGCAGCTCTGCGTGTCGTCCGAGGCGGCGTTTGCGTCGTTGATTCCGACCTTGAACGTCGCGTTGCTGTCCAGGACGACCAGGTCGCACATCTTTCCGTTGGGAGCCGGTCCCCACGCCGCGCGCTCGCCGAGGTGCGTGGCCGGGTCCGGCACGTAGCCGCCTGATGAGGTGTCGATATCGAATCCTGTGCGCTGCCGCGCCACGGTGTTCACCTCCACGTCCAGGTGGACCGTCACGGCGTTGGCCGGGTCGGTGAAAGTGCACAGCCAGCCCTTGCTGCCTTGCAGCGGCGTGTCCGAGCTCTTCGGCGGCAGGTTCCCGACCCGGGCGGCGACGTCGTCGCAGCTGGCCAGCGGCGACGACCCGTACTTGCCGTCACTCTCGTCGTAACTACTGCCGCCGCGGTTCAGCACGGCGAAGACTCCGACGGCGACGCCGATCACCACGACCACGCCGATGGCCACGATCGCGATGATCCAGCCAGTGGCGAGCCTTCGCTTCGGCGGCGGTGGCCCTCCGTAGTACTGCGGGAAGCCCGGGGGGACCGGTGCGTTCACAGTTGTGTCTCCCGGGTCACAGGTTGACCGCTTGCGGCCACTGGCCACCGGGCAGCCGGGGGTCGTTCATCAGCCCCTGGCGTCGCGGACGCTGGCCAAGGTACCCATCAGCCGAGTGGCGATCTCGGCCAGCCGGTTGATCCCGTTGGTGACCAGCCCGCCGATCGCGCCGGCCAGGTCCTTGGCCGCAAAAGGAATCCCGACGACGGAGGCAGTTTCGAGCGAGGCGGTCACCAGCGCCCCGAGGAAGTCGGCGACGATCTTCACCAGGCCGGTCATGAACTCGACGTTGAGCTTGGCGATATTCATCAGCCAGCTGCTGATCGCGTCGGCCTTCCCGCCTTGGCCGCCGATCGCCTCCACCGCGTCCCGCTGGGCCTTGGCCCGGTTGCGGTACTCGGTGGCGGCCGCGCCCTCCCAGTAGGCCAGATTGGGGTCGGCGGGGGCCTCCACCGAGCCCACCATGGTGGAGAAGTCCTTCTGCACGTGGTCCTGCCAGTTGAAGCTCTGCACGATCAGCGACACGACCGGCATGTGGTGTTCAACGGCGTACTGCACCAGCTTCACCAGCTTGTCCAGACCGTCACGGACTTTCTTGAGCGCGTCGGAGATCCAGATCAGCGCCGGACCGAGGACGTACTTCCAGTCGTTGACGTGGTGGACCGCGGCATTGAACTTGTCGATGACCTTGTGGATCTCACCCTCGATGGTGGTGAACATGCCGTCAAGGGGACCGGTGTAGGCCTCGGGGCCCATGGGTGTGGTCATGTCTACTGAGGCGCCGTTCCGTAGATCTTTTTCAGGTCGATTTCGGTGACTTGCTCGGCCAGGTCGTACATCGCGGCGGTCTTCTGCAGCGCGTCGTCGACCTGGTCGAACTCGACGACGGCTCCCGTGATCGCCGTTTCCACGTACGAGCGCAGGGATTCGTAGGTGTCGCTCAGCAGCTGCGCGTTGAACGCTTCGGTGGCCAAAGTGAGGGGATCGCCGACGAAGAACGCCATCGGGCCCAGTGTCGCGTTCTGCACGACGGGCTTCACTTTGCTCACGGTGTCGGCGAAGCCACGCCATTTCGTTCCCTCGACGCGCACCGCCGAGGTGATGACCTTGTATCCGACCATCGTCATTCTCTCTAGTCGTCGTAACGGAACTCGAAGGGTTCCTCGTCGTCGTCATGGGCCGGCGGCCGGGTCGAGCGCGGCGTCGTCTCGGCGTCGGATGCGGCGAGGCCGGCTGCCGCGAACACCTCGAGGAAATCCAGTCGCAGCCGGTCCGAGCCGGCGTTCGCCAGCGTGTTAACCGATCCGTCCAGGCCGGCGGGGCTTCCGCCTCGCAGGTGCAGGACGAAGAACCCTCGCGGGCTCCTGATGTCGCTGGGCGGAGGCGTCGTCCGGCTCGCGTCGAGACGATGGATGTGGTCGAGCCGGTCGTCGATGTCGTTCATCCGTGCGCGGATCGCCGCGATCCATTCGTCATACGGCAGGGATTCATCGAGGACGGGCAATTCCGCCGGCCTGTCCGCTGCCGCTGGGTCTCTCGTGTTGGCGAGTTCGACGACCATGGCGCGCTGAATGGCGGTGACGTAGGTCTGGAACAGCACGCCGGCGAGTTGCGGGGCCGGTATCCGGGATACCCAGCTGCGTTGGATGCCGACGTCGGTCACCTTGCGTTGGGCGTCGACGGCGACTCTGATGGTGCCGCTGGCGTCCCGCGCTTCGTACTCGGCGGCGGGCTCGACTTTCTCACCGCCCGGCTGCAGCAGCTCGTTGAGCTGCGCGTCTACCGCGGCAACGCTGGGCATGTCGAGCTCTGCGAGCACGACGTGGTCAAGATTGAACGCCAACGGTCCTCTGCAGCCGCAGGACGTCGAGCACCTGGAGCAGCTGATCGGCTCGGCGGTGCGCCGCTTCAACGCCGACCGGCAGGCGCAGGCGGACTGAGCCATGGGGACGCGGTGGACGCAGGCAGAGATGCGGAAGGTCGCCGCGGAAGAGCGAGCGGGGCTCGGGCTGTCCCGGCTCGCGCCCCTGGACCCGTACTTGCTCGCCGAGGAGCACGGTATCCGGGTGTACCCGATCGACGAGCTCGGCGACTGTGCCCGCGCCAACGCCGCGATCCGGCACTACACGTCCGCGCGCTCGAAGATCTGGTCGGCCGCCATCATCCCCGTCGGAAGCAGCCGCATCATCATCGAGAACACAGCGCACTCCGAGGCGCGTCGACGTGCCAGCCTGGCTCACGAGCTGGCGCACCATCTGCTCGAGCACGAGTTCGCCGAGCTGCTGTTGGGCGAAGACGGTTGCCGGCACTTCGATCCCGCGAAGGAGAAGGAAGCCAAGTACCTCTCGGGACAGCTGCTGATCCCCGACGACGCCGCGAAGCGTGCGGCGTTCGACAACATGACCAACGCCCAGGTCGCCGAAGCCTATGGTGTAAGCGAGCAGTTCGCTCAGATGCGGATGTCTGGTGTGCGCGTGATGGCGCGGCATGCCCTCGCGAAGCAGGCTCGTTCGCGATAGCCAGCTTCGCTACTTGAGCTACTCCTTATGCAGAAATCTCAGCCGGGTGACGGCAGATCGAGTGAGGTGGGCTGACGCATCCGCCAAAGGTACCCTGCTCGAGCCGCGGTTCGGGAAGGGAGATTCGTATGGAGGAGACCGCTTCCGCCGTCGGGCAGGAGAGGTTCAATCGGCCGACGATGGAAGAACTCGTCGAGTGGGCGCTGGAGGAGCCGCCCCCAGTTGGCAACCTGGCCGAACTCCTGGACTCCGCGGCCGTGGGCATCGTCAAGCATTCGTGGCGTAACAGCCCGTGGGAGGACGCCCACGCGGACCCGGCGTCACCCTTGACCGACGGCGAGATGATGCGCTCGAACGCCGCTACCACGCGGCTGGTCCGCGAGTTTCTTCGAGACTTCTTCCGGGATTCCTTCGAGGTTGACGTTCCCTCGGCGGGAACGATGAGAATTTCAGATTCTGGGACCCGAGCCGCCGGCCTGTTGCCGCTGGACGAGTGCGACTTCTTGGACGACTTCGACGATGGCGACTTGTTGGCGGACTCGATGCTGAGCCCGTTGTTCGTGGCGCTTACCAGCCGGGTGCTCCCGTGCGGATACACCGTGCGGGAGGTGGCGGCCGAGCTGTATCCGGAGCTCGAAGACCATGTCGCTGCCAACCTCAATCACTTCGCCGAGGTCACCGACCGGCACAGCCTCCGGGCCGCTCTCTATTTGAAGGCCAAGGCGGCGGAATTCGAGCGGTGGTGGCTCGGACCTGACTGGAGCGACGTCGTCGACGCTCTGGCTGCGGTGATGGCTGAACCCGAGCACCACCACTGGGACATCCGCGGTTATCCGGAGCTCGTCGGCCGACCCGGTCGCTGTCGCGACATCGAGCAGCTCGCAGTCGTGCTGATCCAGGGGCCCGATAGGCTGAGCGCGGCTGAGGCTGAGTGGTGTGTCGAAGACGCTGGGATCGACTTCGCGCTTCACCACGTCAGGTCCGAGGTAGCAAGGAAGCGGTGAGACCCGAAGGCCAGCGTGTTCATGGAAGCTGCAGGTCAAGTGGCAAATTTCGGAGGTTTGCTATCCGGCGCTCGGTCCGGGCTCCGCATCCGGCCATCCTCGTGCCTGCCCCGGAGGTAGGCCCTTCCGGCTTTCCCACATCTCGACGTAGCCAAAGAGTTGCTCGGTTGCCTTGGTCATCGCCGCCAGCAACTCCAACCAGAGCCTTCCGGGGATTACGTCGGGCCGGAGTGGAACGCCAACGCTCATCTGATCACCGGTAATCTGCCACGCGGTGCGGAGATGATTGACCGACAAGTGCACCCAGCCCGACGTTTCTTTATAGACCGGTGGAAGCCACGGGTGATGCGGAATCGCAAGCTCGACCAGTCGCGCGTCGGTCAGCGGCTTCCCGTCCGAGTCCTTCATCTTGCGGAACTCGGTTCCCTCCAGCATTGCTGTGACCACGTCATCTGCCAACGGCACATGCGCGACGTAGCAAGCGCGCACGAGGGTGTCGAGTTGCATCCGGAGTAGGGGAGCCGCTGCTGCCAGGTTATACCCGTCAACGCAGTCAACGACCGCTTCCACCAGGCCGTAGCTTCGCTGCATCATCGACATAATCAGGAGGTCGGGCAAGTAGATCTTGCCGTCGTCGACCTCAATTACGCGGCGCACTAAGTCGAGATGATGAACGCGCAGTCGGTCGAGATACTCGCGCGGATTGCGTAGCTCAGGGAAGCGATGGGCGGCGGTACCAGCCAAGATTGGGCGTGGCTCTCGTGCCGGTCGGAACGCAGGCAACTCATCGCCACCGCCGGTCCCAGCTTCGTTTGTCACGCGTTCATCATTTCACCGCGAGGCCATTCGGGCATCCCAGTCTCGGCATGAGCTGCTGGCGACGCCACCGAGTTTGACGCCGACCCCCGACGCTCATCGTTGATCCGGTGACAAGTGGGAGACCTCCCGAATGGAGGCGGGTCACTTGAGCTGCAGGCTGGTGGAGAACTTCAGCGTGGGGTTATAGATCAACTCGGTCCTCCGAGGGTGACCGAAGGCCCACCGGCGCGTAGGGGACCAAGCGCCCGCTGGAGATTATGGGCTCGTCAAGCCATCCCGCCGTGTGCTGCCTCGGGGCGGGCCACCATCACCTACGTCGATGGGATCGGCGTTCCCGGCCAACGTCGGCGCCGTGGAGCTCGCCGTTTCAAAAGGTCATGACGAAAAGGTCGTAGGTCTCGAACCCGTACCGGGCTATCGCGGTCGCCCACCTCCGGTAGGTGCCGACCTCGCCGTGAACCGTTCTCCCTTGGACGCGTTCCGCTTTGATCAGCTTGGACAGACGGCGCGGAAGTCCGTCGTCGATCAGCGCGTCGGTGATGTCTTGGCCGCTCGCATCGGCGAGCTTGACCAGCAGTTCGCGGGCGCCTTGCGGATCGCTGACGAGGGCCGCCAGCAGCAATGCGGCGGCCTGGTACTCCTCTCTGACCAGGAAGTACTCCAAGTGCTCGGGCGGGACGGACAGCCTTACCAGGCGGTAGAGGTTGGCGAGCTTCTTCGTTGCGCGCGGGGTCGGGAGCAGCCAGACAAGGCTGGCGAGGAAGTCCTGCTCGAACTGTTGGATCCGCATGCCTTCCGGTGCGAGGTCGACCTCATCAGGTGAGCGGCTCGCTATGAGGCGCTCGGCCGCCACCGGGGTCGGGACGGCGTGCTCGACTTCCGCTCGACTCGGTGCCGCGGCGACGGTGTTCGCTCGCGTAGGGGCGACCTCATTGGTGAGTTCGTCCGGCGACGCAATCTGATCGGGCTCGTTGGCAACGGGCAGCATCGATCTCAGGAAGTCGGCGGCCTTGGTACCCATCGGGCGGAGGGCGAACGGAATGTGGAAGATTTTGTCCAGGTAGTCCAGTGGCGTGACCGCATCGCGCAGCAGGCCGCGGTGGTGCCGGCCCAGTGCCTTCAAAAGCCATCGTGGGTCGACTGCCACGACGACCATGAACAGGTCCATGGTGAGGAGGAGATTTACGGCCTGGAGGACGTCGGCGACGCGTTGAGGTGTGCAGCGGTCGAGGTCGTCGACGTAGAGGACGATGCGCTGAAGCGGTGGTTTCCCTTGTCCACCGTCGTCGGACCAGGCGGTGCGCGCGGTCGCGAGGTCCTCGCTCAGCCGTCGTAGGTCGTGGTGGATGCGTCCGGTGAGACCGCGGAAGCTTTCGTATCGCTCGGCGGTGCTGATCTCGGCGAGCAGGCGGTGGAGCCGATGCGCCGGCTCGACGCGGGCGAGTTCATCGTCGGCCTTCCTGATGTCGGCGTCCAGCTCGTCCTTGCGTCGCAGCAGTTGTTTGCGAAGATTCTCGGTGGATTCGCGCAGGGTGCGCCACGCGGCGGCTACAGGTGCGAGCGCGCCGACCGTGATGCCGATCCACGTCAGCTGAGCTTGCCCGAACGAAGTGGCCACCACGATGCCGGCGATTCCGGCCAGCGTGAGAAGAAGGTAGGGCCAGCCTCGGCGGCTGAACAGCTCTCGTCCTCCGCTGATCACTGCGGCTTTCGCCACCTTGACGCTGCGCAGGGGTGCCCGGGCGGCGGCGAACCAGCCGCGGTCGGTTTCGATGCGATCGATCGCTTCGAGGTCGGCCGTTAGCCGGTCTCGATCCGTTTTCCGCGTGGATAGTGTCGTCTTCAACTGCGCGACCTGCTCGGCGGTAGAGTCGTCAGTGGTGATCTTGCTCGCGGCGAGCTCGCGGAACATGTGCTCGACGAGCCCGACCCACAGGTGATCGTCGCTGTAGTGCCACGCGTTGAACGTCACCTGCTTGATGTTCGATACGAACGTGCTGTCCGGCGACTCGCTGGAGCGCCGTGCTGCTTCCGCGAGCCATTCCCGTAGCTGCAACATGAAGGTCGACTTCCCGGAGCCCCAGTCGCCGAGTACCGCGACCGACAACGGCGGACGTACCGTCGTCGCCGCCAGCATCGCGCCGATCAGCCGGACGTCGCCTCCGATGTCGAGTCGGTCTTCGCTGCTTTCGAGATCGCTCTGAACGTCGGCGAGCACCTCCCGGCCCATTGGCGGGCTCGCCGCATCAGCGGACAGCTGCGTGCGGGACCCGAGGGCCCATCTGCGTACTGTCCCGTCCCCGGATCCGGAGAACAGTACGGTGCCGTCGTCGTCCAGGAACGCCAGCGAAGTAATCGTGCCTTCGTGGCTGCCGAAGGGCTCGCCGACCGGGTCGCCGGTCTCGCTGTCCCATTCGCGGATGAGCTGATCGGTCGCGCCGCTGATGATGCTGCGCCCGTCCGGTGTGAACTGCACAACGGTCACCGACCCGTCGTGGCGTTGGTTCGGCGATGTCATCGGTTGTCCGGTGCCGGCATCCCAGACCCGGATACGGCCGTCGCTTCCTCCGCTGACGATGCGATTACCGGCTCGATCGACCGACACCGTCAACGCGGCGTGCTGGTGCGCGCTGATCGCTTCGCCGATGCGCTCACCGGTCTTGGTGTCCCATCGAAGCAGACGGCCGTCTTTGCTGCCCGCCGCGATGATCTGGGCTCCATCCGGGGTGACGCAGACGGCGTTCACCTCGCCGCGGTGCCCGGTGAGCGGCTCGCCGACCGGTTGCCCGGTATCTCGGTTCCAGCGGCGTACAGTGCCGTCCGCTCCAGCGGTGATGATCCACTGGCTGTCCGGTGTGAACGTCACCGCGCGCACTCCGCCGGTGTGTCCGGTCAGCGGTTCGCCGGAGTACTGGCCGGTCTTCGGGTCCCATCGGACGATCGGGCCGTCTTCGCCGACGCGGACGAGCTGGTTACCGTCAGGAGACAGCGCGATGGCGTTCACCCAGCCGTCCGGTGCTCGAAAACGCCCAAGCGATTTCCCCGTCCTGCTGTGCCAGCGGCGGATGGATCCGTCGATACTCGCGCTGATCAGCTCGTTCCGCACGGAGTCGACAGCGAGCGCGTTGACTGCAACGGCAGGCCCCCGGAACGCTTCGGTGTGCACCGCCTTGCGACTGAAGGTCCATCGGGCGATGGTGCCATCGTTGCTGCAGCTGAACACCCGGGTGCCATCCGAGCTGGCCTGGATGGCGCGAACCCAGTCCGTGTGGCCGCGGTGTGGACTGCCCACAGCGGTACCGCCGGCCAGCTCCCAGCGTCGCACGGTCCCGTCGTCGCCACCGCTGACGACGTAGTTCCCGTCCGATGTGACGACGACCGTGAACACGGCGCCTTCGTGGGCGCGAATGGGTTCGCCGACAGCGAGCCCGCTTCGCAGATCCCACTGCCGGATCGTGCCGTCACCACCTCCGCTGACGAGTTGGGTGCCGTCCGGCGTCAAGGCCAAGGAATGTACCCAGCCGGTGTGGCCAATGAGCGGATCTTTGAAGGTTCCCTCCGGGGAAGCCCGCTGAATGGAGCTGTCCGTGCCTGCCCAGACGACTTGATCGGTCGCCAGCGAGACGCACATGGCCCGCACCGAGCCTGGATACGGGAACGTGTTGAGCAATCGGCCGTCGGTCAAGTCCCACTGCCTCAGCTTGCCGTCATCTCCACCTGCGAAGACCTGGGTGCCGTCAGCGCTGATTGAGATCGTCCAGATCATTCTGGTGCTCGTGCTGAACGATCGGATGAGCTGGCGAGTGTCGACATCCCAGATGCGAACGACGCCGTCGCCACCACCGGTGACGATCTGCTGGCCGTCAGGCGTGACAGCTACGGCGAGCACCCAGCGCGTGTCGGCATTGATCGGACCGCCGATGGCACGGTGCTTGATGGGATCCCAACGCCGGAGAGTGCGGTCGCCGCCCCCGGTCGCGAGCCAGCTGCCGTTCGGAGCCGCTGCCATCGCGAACAAGGGCCACAAGTGCCGAGCGAAGGGTTCGTTGTCCGCCATGTGGAGGAAGTCGCAATCTTTGGTTAGAACGTAACGGCTGCATGCGACCGATGAACGCGGTTCAGCGGCGACGCGACTCTGCACCAGTGTTCGGGGCGGCGCGCGGTCACAGCTTGTCTCCAAGCTGGCGAACAGCCGGAGTTAGGGGCATGCCGCTTCGAGTACGAGATAGCTTCTGGAGGTTCCGCTGATGACTTGTCGTCTGATAGCAAAGTCGAGACCAGGTCTTCTTGAGCGCTTCCTAGGCCAAGCGCGTGCTATTTGCGTCGCTTGGATGTTGGCCTTGACTTCGAAGCCGGGCGAACTTTTCCATCGATGCCCAATTTGCTTGCCTTGTGCGAGGCTTTGTACGCCTCGACGATCGAGGTTGGAATCCGTCCTCGATCGGCTACTTCGTGCCCGTTGTCCCGAGCCCAAGCGCGCATCTCGTGGGTGGCGGTGTACTCGCCGGATACCTCCGTATCGGTCTTGTCGCTGTCGGTCGACTGGCCAACGGCAAGCTTGACGCGGCCACCGCCGGTGCGGCGAGCGGCTGTCAAGTATGGCTCCATTGCCGTGCGCAGCGCGCTGGCGTTTGCGTTGGAGAGGTCGATCTCGTAGGTCGCACCGTCGAGTCCGAATGGGACGGTCTGGTCGGCGCGACTGCCGTCCGTGTCGTCGGATATCTCAATGGAGATTCGCTTGGCCATTGTCGCCAACCTTCTTTGAGTCGTTCGTGTGTCTGCCAGATCGGTCGAATAGTAGCGTCGTGCGGTCGCGCGTGATCGGCGGGTATGACTGTTGACGAGGTTCTTTGTATTTCTTTCGAGAAACCATTGACTGATCGTGCCCCTGTCGGCATGGATGGCTGTATGTCGCGGCGAACACTTCCCTTGGATTCGAGTCATATGGCTGTCGAGACGAAGAGGAGAAACGTGATGGGAACCGAGATGGGTGCGGAGCGCCTCGACGGCGTCGCGGCAGCGATCCGCGAACTCGCCGAGGCGGTGCGGGCGGCCGCGCCGGAGCCGCCAGCCGACCCGGACGCGCTGCTCACCGCGGAGCAGGTGGGGGAGTTGCTGCAGTTGTCGCCGAGGACGTTGAAGGACCAGGCCGCCGCCGGCGTGCTGCCGCATCACCGGTTCGGGAAGCACTACCGGTTCACCCGCACCGATGTCGCCGAGATCGTGCGGATCAGCGCCGAGCCGGTGAAGCCAGCGCGGCGGCGGGTGTCCGTTGCGGACGTTGCCCAAGACTTCCGCGCCGCGTGATGCGGGCGGAGTAACAGAGAAGAAGAGGAGCGAAGGATGGCTCACGGCCAGGAAGAGCCCGGCACGGGTGAGTGGCGTGCCCGGTACAAGCGTCCCGATGGGACGTGGGGGAGCAGGTCCGGGTTCCCCACCAAGAAGGCGGCCGAGGACTGGGGTCTGGAGCAGGAGGCGCTGATCCGGCGGAACCTGTGGCTGGACCCGCGCGACGGAGAAACCCGCTTCGACGACTTTGCCGAGGAGTGGCTCGGCGCGGTGGCTCCGCGGCTGGAGCTGAACACGGTCGCGAAGTACCGGTCGTTTCTCGACAGCCAGTTGCTGCCGCAATGGAAGGCGTGGCCGTTGGTCGCGATCTTCAACGGGTATGTCGAGATCGAGCGGTGGCTCTCGGAACTGCACGAGGACTATGCCGAGTCGTCGGTGTCGTCGTACTTCGCGTTGTTCTCCACCATCCTCAACGGCGCCGTCCGGGCACGGATGATCCCCGCCAACCCGTGCAACGGCGTCCGTGTGTCCAAAGGCGAGTTCGGCGCCGAGCGGCTGGTGGCCACACCGGCGCAGGCGTTACGGGCCGCGATGCGGCTCTACGAGCAGGGGCTGGGGATGTCGGGTTTCGTGCTGTGCCTGATGGATTTCTATACCGGCGCCCGATGGGGTGAACTCGTCGGGCAGCAGCGGCACGAGTACGACTCCGAGAAGCGCGGGATCGAGATCCGGACGCCGTTGAAGGAGGTCGGCGGGAAGGTCTACAAAGGAGGCCGTAAGAGTGATGATCATCACTCGGATGGTCGTCAACGGCCGCCGACGCGGCGGGGCAACTCGCGGCCGAAGAAGGGGCGGACCAAAACCCCTGCGGGGACTCGGTTCGTGGCGCTGCCCCCGGGGATCGCGGCGCTCTACGAGGAGTTGATGGACAGCCATCGGGAGCCATTCGTGCTGTGCACTCCTGAGGGGCATCCGTGGCGGCGGTCGAACTTTCGGATCCGGTTCTGGCGGCCGGCATGGGATGGAATCGACCTGGACGGGTCTGGGGCAGGGGAGCGGCGTCCGCCGATTCTGCCGACCTTCACCTTCCATGAAGGGCGCCACACGCATGCCACCTGGCTGACCGAAGACGGGATCCCGGAGGTCGCTCGGCGGGCACGGCTGGGTCAGCAGATGAAGGGGATCGCGCGGGTCTACGACCACGTGACGCCGGCGATGGTGAACCACATCCGCGGAGAACCGGCGCGCCGTTGGCGAGGATGTGCCTCGGCAGGTGACCAGACTGGGGGTCCGGGGGCGTGCCCCCGGCGGGGGTGTGGGGGCTCGGTGACCGGCGACACGCTGTTCGCCGGGTCGGTCGGCCGCGGCGCCGACGCGGAGTCGG
>NZ_JBFBBQ010000073.1:0-44128 GCF_040682775.1 Amycolatopsis sp. NPDC051106
CGACGTCGCGAAGGTGTGGGACAGGCCCTCGTGTCGGCGTTCGTGGCGTGGGCGCGGGACCGCGGGGCGAACGAGCTGACCGTGCAACCCGTCCTGTTCGGACGGGAAGCGCCTCCGTGCGGCCGGGTTCAGTGGCCGGCGACCAGGTCGAGCACCACCTTCGCCACCTCCGGCGTCACGGCGTCGGGCCGTTCCGCGGGCGGTGGCGGCGTGATCCGGCACCGCTGCGGACCGGTCCCGGGCACGACGAAGCCGGGTTCGTCGGTGAGCACCGAGATCGCGACCGCGTCGGAAGGCACCTTCACGGGCTGGTCGTTGCGGCAGGCCAGCAGGAAGGCGAGCCAGGTCCGGTACGACACCAGCAGCTCGGAGAACGCCAGGGGCGCCTTGCTCAGGCCGAGCCGCTTCGCCAGCCCCGCCAGCCCCTCGGTCATGAGCTGTTCCATCCCCGCGATGCAGGACCACGGATCGCCGTCCAGGTCGGGGCAGGGCAGGTCGGCCACGCCCAGCTTTCCCTGGAACTCGGCGAACCGCTCGGTGACGTGGTCCGTGCCGGGCCAGGTCGGCTGCACCAGGATGGCCGTGACCTCCCGGTCGCCGGCCAGCCGGTCGGCGATCTGCAGGGACAGCGCGGCCGCGCTGCAGTGACCCACGACGAACACCCGCCGGTCGGGTGCCCCGGAGGATTCGGCGGCGCGGAAGAGCGCCGCGGTCTCGTCCGCCAGTTCCGGCACGGCGGCGTAGAGCCGGTCGCCGGAGAGCGCACCGCGGGGATCCACCTGGTGGACCGGGTGCCCGGCGGCCGCGTCGCTCACCAGCTTGCTGAGCCGCGGTGCCGCGGTGAGCGGCTGGAAGTCGGCAACCAGGATGGCCGCCCCGTCCCCGGAGCTGAGCCGGCTGCACAGTGGTCTGGTACCCACGACGGCCTGCATCGAAGTGTCCTTTCCTCGGGCGCTTCAGCCCTTCAGCAGCAGCGGGACTTCGGCGGGCCCGTTGAAGATGAACGTCGCTGCGGGCTTCAGCTCGGTGGCCGGGACGGCCAGCTTGAGGTCGGGGAACCGCTCGAACAACGCCGGCAGCGCGACCATCGCCTCCATAGTGGCCAGCGCGGGGCCGAGGCAGCGGTGCCGGCCGTAGCCGAAGCCGAGGCTGCTCTTGTCCTCGCGGGTGATGTCGAACTCGTCGGCGGTGTCGCCGTACTTCGCGGGGTCGCGACCGGCCGCGAGGTAGTTGATGAGCACCAGGTCGCCCTTGGCGATCGTCACCCCGCCGATCTCGATGTCCTCGAGCGCGCAGCGGAACGGCATCGAGCCGACGGCGCCGTCCTTGCGGACCTCCTCGTCCCACGCCGCTTCCCAGCTCGCTTCCCCGGCGAGGATCGCGGCGAGCTGGTCCGGGTGCGTGAGCAGGTCGACCAGCGTGTGGCACAGGACGTTGGCCGTGGTTTCCGTGCCACCGCCGATGAGCAGGTGCACCGAGCCGACGACCTCTTCGTCGGTGAGGGGCGCCTCGTCGTCTTCGGTCGCCTTGATGATGATGGTGGTGAGGTCGTCGCCCGGCTCGCGCCGCTTGGTCTCGACCAGCCGGCCGAGCGCCTCGTGCCACTGGTGGAGGTTGGCCTCGGCCTCCTCGGCGGTGTTGTCCGTCTTCGCGTTCACCTGGGCGCCCTGCAGCATGGCCTTCTGGTCCTCTTCGCGGATTCCCAGCAGGTCGCAGACGAGGATGGTCGACAGCGGGTAGAAGAACCGGCCCTTGATGTCCACCACCTCGTCGGCGGGCACCGTCGCGAGGTCGTCGAGGAGGCGGTGCACGATGCCTTCGATGATCGGCCGGGACTTCGCCACCTGGCGGCTGGTGAACGCCCGCGCGACGAGCTTGCGGAGGCGGTCGTGCTCCGCGCCGTCCCGGGTCTGCATGTTGTCCATGGCGACCCAGGTGAACAGCTCCCAGTCCTGCGGCACCCGGCCCGCCTGGAACTCGGGCCAGTTGTCCTTGGTGTTCTTCGCGATCCGCGGGTCGACGAGCAGCTGCCTCGCCTCTTCGTAGCCGGTCACCGACCACGCGGTGTACCCGCCGTGCAGTTCGACGCGGGTGACCGGACCGCGGGCGCGCAGGTTCTTGTTCTCCTGGTGGAGATCACTGCCGCTCCGGTCCAGTACGTAAGGGCACTTGTCCATTTCTTACTCCATACTGCCGGCGACACCGGAAAGGTGAAGAAATCTGTGGGCGCTGATCCCGGCCGGGACAGGAATCTCTTGAATCATCCGCACGTTCCGCGCCGACGGCGTCTCGCAGGCTGCTCCGGATCGGCGCAACCCGGAGGTTGCCGGCCGGAGCGGGACACGGAAACGAGCCGGACCGCTTCTGCCCGTTACCTCCCGCTTGCGCGGATTCGCGGGATCTCCGTTCGCACAACCGGTTCGGCAACTTGGGATACGCGGGTGCGGTTCGCGGCTGGTTGACTCGGTGGAACCGTTGGTTTTCCCGAGTCCCGTGAGGAGAGTGCTGAGCCTTGTTCACCACTGAGGCGATTGCCGCGCCGGCAGAAGGTGCCCCGCTCGGGGCCGCGACGATCGACCGTCGCGAGGTCGGGCCGCAGGACGTGCTGATCGACGTGGCGTACTGCGGGATCTGCCACACCGACATCCACCACGTGCGCGGGGAGTGGGGGCCGCAGCCCTACCCGCTGGTGCCCGGCCACGAGATCGTCGGGACCGTCACCGCGGTCGGCGCGGAGGTCACGCGGTTCTCGCCCGGGGACCGCGTCGGGGTCGGCTGCATGGTCCGCTCCTGCGGCGAGTGCGGGAGCTGCCAGGCCGGGCAGGAACAGGACTGCGCGGGCATGGTCGGCACCTACGGCGGCACCGACGCCGACGGCACGATCACCCAGGGCGGTTACTCCGGGAAGATCGTGGTCGGCCAGAACTTCGTCCTCCGCGTCCCGGAAAGCCTCGACCCGGCCGGCGCGGCGCCGCTGTTGTGCGCCGGCGTCACCATGTTCTCCCCGCTGCGCCGCTACGGGGCCGGCCCCGGCAAGAAGGTCGCCGTGCTCGGACTGGGCGGCCTCGGCCACGTCGGCGTCAAGCTCGCCGTCGCCATGGGCGCCGAAGTCACCGTGCTTTCCCAGACGCTGAAGAAGCTCGAGGACGGCCAGCGGCTCGGCGCGGCCCACTACCACGCGACCAGCGACGCCGACGCCATCGCCGGGCTCGCCGGCCGGTTCGACCTCCTGATCAGCACCGTCACCGCGGCCCCCGACGTCGCCACCCTGCTGTCCCTGCTGGCGCCCGGTGGCACCCTGGTGAACGTCGGCCTCCCCGGCGAACCCCTTGTCCTGCCTGCCTTCTCCCTCGTCATGGGCCGCAAGACCCTCGCCGGCTCCCTGTTCGGCGGCATCGCCGAGACCCAGGAAATGCTCGACTTCTGCGCGGCCCACGGCATCACCGCGGACGTCGAGGTCATCACGCCCGACGCCGTCAACGCCGCCTACGAGCGCGTCCTGGCTTCCGACGTCCGGTACCGCTTCGTCATCGACACCGGCAGCCTTTCCTGATCCCGACGGGGAAAGCCCTGGGGTGAGCACGCTTCTCGCTCGCGCGAGTGCCCGCACCCCGGGGCTTTCCCCGTTCGCGTCCGCGCGCTACGTTACGTTCGGCGCTCGTCCGGGCACCCCACGCGTGCAATTCCAGAAGGCGTCGGCACGTGTTCCCCCGTGCGAAACTCCTCGTGCTGCCAATCACGAAAGCAGGAGCAGGGAGTAGATCCATGTCGCAGGAAGCAACCCAATCCCGTTCGGGGCCGGCCCCGGCGCGAAATCTGACCACGCGTTTGCCGTCGCTGACCGGACTCCGTTTCATCGCGGCTTTGATGGTGTTCGCCTTCCACGCGATCGTATTGGCTCCCTTCGCCTCGGAAGGCGCCCAGACCGTCACGAACACGGTGTTCGGCGGCGGCGGCTTCACCGGCGTGACCTTTTTCTTCATCCTGAGCGGTTTCGTCCTCACCTGCGCCCTGCGGCCGCGGGACACCGCCCCGAAGTTCTGGCGCAGAAGGTTCTTCAAGATCTACCCGAACCACCTGATCACCTTCGCGGTCGCGCTCATCCCGGTCACGGCGATCACCGGCACGGTGCTCCAGGGCGGTGTGCTGAACGCGCTGCTGCTGCAGAGCTGGAGCCCCAGCCTCGACGTCCGCACCAGCTTCAACCCGGTCGCCTGGTCGCTGTCGTGCGAGCTGCTGATGTACGCCGCGTTCCCGTTCATCATCAAGCTGATCAACAAGGTCCGGCCGGAGCGGCTGTGGCTCTGGACGCTCATTTCGGCCGCCTCGGTGCTGTCGCTCCCGAGCTTCGCCAAGCTGCTGCCGGCCGGCCAGCAGTTCCCGCAGGGCTTCAGCGACCTCGAGCTGTGGTTCGTCTTCCACTGCCCGGCGGGCCAGCTGCTGACGTTCATCTTCGGCATCTTCATGGCGAAGGTCGTGCTCGCCGGGCGCAAGCTCCCGCTGAAGCTGGGCGGTGCGGTCGCCCTGACCGTCGGCGCCTACTTCGTCACCCCGCTGTTCGGACCGCTCTACCAGTTCAGCGCGGTCATGCTGATCCCGCTCGGCCTGCTCATCGCCGCCGGCGCGCGGGCCGACCTCGACCGGTTGCCGACGTTCCTCGGCAGCCGGCTGATGGTGTGGCTGGGCGACATTTCGTTCGCCTTCTACATGTGGCACCACCTGGTGCTCGTCACCGGCCACAACCTGCTGGGCCAGGGCGAGAACTGGAGCACGCTGACCTCGGCCGCCGTGCTGGCGCTGCTGTTCGCGGTGACCCTGCTGCTGTCCTGGTTGACGTTCAAGTTCGTCGAACAGCCGATCATGAAACGGTTCGCCACGTCCCGCCGCGGACGCGGCACGGCCGTGATCACGTCCGTCCCGACCGGTACCCAGGTCGACCGCGCCGCCTGACGCGCCGCCGCACGAAGAAGGGCGCCCGGAGTGATCCGGGCGCCCTTCTCGTCGTCAGTTCCGGACCGGCGCCGGAATCCCCGCGGCCACCAGTGCCGCGGTGATGGGGGTCAGCGCGGCCACCAGCTCGTCGAGCTCGGCGGGCGAGAGAGCGTCGTACGGCGGGGTGGCGAGGTCGTCGGTGAGGGCTTCGACGTGCTGCTTGGTCTTGCGGCCGGCGTCGGTGAACCAGCCGTCTTCGTCGACGAACCCGCGTTCGCGCAAGCCGGCCATGACCGCGGCCAGCCGCTCCTCGGGCAGGTGGTGGACGCGCCCGAACGACTCCGGCGGATGGATCCCCATCTCCAGCGCGGACAGCACGTGGGCCTCCGTGCCGCCGATGGACGCGCCGACGAGCGCGGCGATGTGCCCGTCACAACGGTGCTCACGCAGCATGGTCGCGGAATGCCACAGCCGGGCGACCGGGTCGCCCGGCACCGGGATCGCGCGCATCCCGGCGTACATCATCCGGCCTTCGGTGGGCGCGCTCGTCGCGGCCTTGGTGGTCAGTTCGGCGGCGCGCAGCAAGCCGGGGGAGCCGGCCAGCTCGTCGCCGAGGATCCGCCGGAGGGAGGCCGCGCTGCCCCGCTCCCGCGCGGCGAGGGAGGCCTCGGGCGGGATCGTCTCCCACGCGCTGGGGATGTGCCGCGCGGCCTCGCCCTCGGCGAAGCTGTAGAAGGCCGCGTGCACGACGGAGGCCGGCACCCGCCCGAGCGGCGCGGCCCGGCTGGCGAAATAGCCGTCCCAATAGGTGCGGTGGCCGAGCGCGGCCAGTTCCTCGTTGCATTCGTCGGCGAAGAAGGTGACCAGGCAGATCGGCTCCAGGAGCTCGAACATGCGACGGGCAAGGCAAGTCATGACGGACATCATGCACACGGTCACGGTGCGTTGACCAGACCGGCCGGCGCGATTCCCGCCGATCGTGCATTTCGTGGCCGCGGGCATCTCCGAAAGTGCGGAGTTCCTTGACAGCGAAAGGTCCTTCCCCCGCGGAATGCGCGAAGGAAGGACCTTTCGTGGAGTGCGTCAGCCGGCCAGGAGGTCGTCCGGGGTCACGGGCGGGTAGGCGAGGGCCGCCGCGTTGTAGCGGTCGAGCAGGTGCTGCGCTTCCTCGGTCGCCGCGCGGAAGCGGGCCGCCGGCTCCGCGTCCCGGAGCAGCACGTCCGCCATCGCCTCGGTGAGGACGACGTTGATGCCGTTGAGGTTGCCGACCATCGGGCCGGCCGCCGCCGGGGTCTGGTCAGCAGACGTCACTTGCGCTGTGGCGCACTGGAAACCGGGGAACGGATCGGCCCAGCCGGCCGCCTTCGTGCGCTCGTAAGCGGCCTGGGTGATCGGCAGCGAGGTCATCGGGTTCCCGGGAACGCTGATCCGGGTCACCGCGTGTTCCGCGTTCAGCTGGTGCTGGAGGAAAGCGAGAGCGCCGTCCTCCTTCTCCTTCGGCAGCCCCGCGGTCAGGAAGAGGGAATGGCCGCCGAGGGGGCCGCCGGGGGAGCGCTGCTCGTCCGGGCGCGGCAGCTGGCCCGCCGTGAGCTCGAAGCCGGCCTCGGCGGCCATGCCCACCATCATCTGGCCGACGGCCGAAGACGTGACCACGAACGCGATTTCCTGGCGCGCGAAGGCCTGCATGCAGGTGAAGTAGTGGAGTTCCTCGGTCGGGAGGTAGTACCCGCTCTCGAGCATTTCCTTCCACCAGCTCGCGTAACCGAGCAGCTCCGGCGAGTCCAGGAAGACACGGGTGGCTCGGCCGGTCCGGCCGTTGCCGCCGTTGGTGAGCAGCGCGTCCTGGCCGGCGAGCTCCTGGTGGAACACCCAGCCGTAGTTGGGCCAGCTGACGCCGTGCCCCGGTCCGTCCGGCAGCGCGGCGAGGGTCGCGCACGCGGCCGTGAGGTCCTTCCACGTCACGGGCATCCGCTCGATCCCGGCGCGGTCCAGCACCGTTTTGTTGCCGTACAGGAGGTTCGTCGTCACCATGCTCGGCACGGAGACCAGTTCACCGCCGACGCTGTAGTACCGGCGGACCGTGGGCACGAGGTCTTCGACGACCACCGGCTCGCCGAGGATCTCGGTCCGGCCGGCGATCGCCCGCTGGATCGGGACGAACATCGGTGCGCCGTCGGCCGCGCGCGTGTCCAGTGCCGTCTGGGTGGACGAGTACGTGTACTCCACGACGTCCGGGGGATTTCCCCGGGCGATCGCCTCGACGACCGCTTCGGGCATCAAGTGGACCTCGACGCGGCGGATGCGCACCTCGAACTCCGGGTGCGCCCGGTTGAACGACTCGGCCGCGAGCACCAGCGGGTCGCCGAAGCCGGGAAGGGTGCTGCCGGGGCTTTCCGTGATCCAGAGATCGATGACTGTCGTCACGAGAGTCCTCCGCCGTTGTCCGACATTCCCGACGCCTGCCCGCGGTCCCAGACCTGGTCCGGCCGCTCGGCCATCGCCAGGATCAGGTCGATGTACTCGGCACCCCAGCGATCGACCGTGCTCGCGTCCACCGCGCTGGGCTCGTACTCGACGACACAGCGGAATTCTCCTGAGGGCACGACGAGGAAGGTCCAGATGAACGCGCCGCGGCGGAACGACGAGGGCTGTTCTTCCGCCAGGGTCACCGGTTCGACGCTGGTGGTGAACCCGGTGTCCTCGTGGTCCGCCGGCGAGCTGATGTAGTTGAACCCGGCCGGCAGGGCCAGCGGATCGCCCGGGCCCTTCATCAGGTCGGGGTACAGCTCGAGGATCGACCCGAGGGGAAGCTGGTGCTGCTGGGCTTCCGCGCTCGCCTTCCGGGCCCGGAGCATGAGGTCGGCGTAGCTCACGCAGTCGTCGAACTCCAGGCGGACGGGCACGAGGTTGGCGAAGAACCCGATGGTGTCGTAGAACTCCCGCGCCGGCCGGCCGCTGTTCACGGTCAGCAGGGTGAGGTCGGCCCGGCCGGAGATCTTTTCCACGAGCGCCATGTAGGCGGCGAGGAAGACGTGCCAGACGCTGCACCGGTGCCGGGCGGCGCCGGCGGTGACCTTCGCCAGGGTGTCCGGATCGATGGTGAAGTTCCGCACCGCGGCCCGCGGCGCCTGCGTTTCGGGGCTGAAGGGCCGATCGGTGGGCATCGTGCACATCTCGGCACCGGCCAGCTTGCCCTGCCAGAAGCGCCGGGCCGCCGTCGCCCGTTCGCTGCGCAGGAACTCCTGTTCCCAGGACGCGAACTCGCGGTACGGAACCGGCTTCGGCAGCGTGTGCGGCACCCCGGTCACCCGGGCGCGGTAGCAGGCCGCGATTTCGCGGCGGAGCACGCCGATCGACCAGCCGTCGCTGAAGAGGTGGTGGGAGACGACGGTGAGCACGGCGTCACGGTCGTCGAACCGGTGCAGGGTGGCGTGCAACGACGGCGTGACCGCGAAGGACACCGGCTCTTCGTTCACCGCGGTGAGCAGCTCGATGGCGATCTCGTCCCGGGATTGGCCGGCCGCCGGCGCGACGTCGTGCACGGCGAGCGGAACCGGCAGCGGCGGCAGCACCACCTGGACCCCGCGGGTCCCGTCCGTCTCGTCGTAGTCGAGCCGGGTGCGCAGGGCCTCCTGCCTTTGCACCACTTCGTCGAGCGCGCCCTCGAGCGCGTCGACGCGCAGTTCTCCCTTGATGCGCAGGGCGAGGGCGACGATGTGCCGGGGCGAGCGGCCCAGGCCGTCCGGGTCCAGCTGCCGCGAACTCAGCGGATACACGTCCACAGTGGAGCTCCATACTCTATCGGGTGAGGTCGGGTACCTGCCAGCCGTCCAGGTCGTACTCGGCGAGGCAGCGGTCGACGAACGCGCGGTAGCTGTCCAGCTTCCCGTCGCCGATCTGGCCCCGCAGCAGCTCGATCCTGGTGTTTTCGTGGTTTCCGGTGTAGTTGAGCTCGTAGAGCTCGTGCCGGCCGCCGAATTCGGTGCCGACCGCGTCCCACAGCAGCTTCATCACCTTCACCCGCTCGACCGCGTCGACACCGTGCGAACCACGCAGGTAGGCGTCCAGGTACGGCCGGATCTCGGCGTTGTGGAAGTCGTCCGCGCCCGAGGGCAGGTAGATCAGCCCGCTCGCGATGTCCTGCAGCACGATCTCCTTGACCCGGGCGTAGCCCACCTGGGAGAACCACCGGTAGGCCATGATGTAGTCCGGGTTGGGCAGGACGGCGTTGTCCCGCCACATCACCGGGTTCCGCGCCGCCGCGTCGGACAGGCCCCAGAACAGGTTCCGCCAGGCGAGCACCTCGCCCAGCCGGGCCTGCACGCCGTGGAAGCCGGCGGCCCCGGTGATGTCCAGGGCCTTGGCCAGCAGCCCGGCGATGAACTCCAGCTTCACCGCGAGCCGGGTGCAGCCGTGGAACATGGCCCGCTCGAAGAACCCGGAATGCCCGCTGAACATGCCGACCTTGACGGCGTCACCGTAGATGAACACGTTCTCCCACGGGATCAGCACCTTGTCCATCACCAGGATGGCGTCGTTCTCGTCCATCCGGGACGACAGCGGGTAGTCGAACGGGCTGCCCGTCGCCTCCGCCGCGGCCGAGTACGACTGGCGGCAGATCAGCTTCAGGCCGGGAGCGTCCATCGGCACGGTGGCCACGATGGCGAACTTGCGGTCCTTGATCGGCAGCCCGGTGTGGGCGATGAAGTTGTAGTGCGTGAGCGCGGAGTTCGTCGCGACGACCTTCGCGCCGGTCACGATCACGCCGCTGTCGGTCTCCCGCTCGACGTGCACGAACACGTCGCCGACCTGGTCCGGAGGGAGATGCCGGTCCACCGGCGGGTTCACGATGGCGTGGTTCCAGTAGAGGACCTTCTCCTGCGATTCCCGGTACCAGCGCCGCGCGTTGGCGGCGAAGGGGTTGTAGAACTCGGCGTTCGCGCCGAGCGTGCCGAGCAGCGAGGCCTTGTAGTCCGGGCTGCGCCCCATCCAGCCGTAGGTCAGCCGGGACCACGTGGCGATGGCCCGCTGGTCGGCGACCAGGTCCTCGGCGCTGTGCGGCGTGGTGAAGAAGCGGTGCGTGTAGCCGTCGGAACCTTCGGCGTCGGTGGCGGTGGTGAGCACGTCGCGGTGCTCCGGGTCGTGCAGCGCGTCGTAGAGCCGGGCGATCATCCGCGCCGGGTTGCGGAACGCCGGGTGCTCGGTGACGTCGTCGACCCGCTTGCCGTGGTGGTAGATCTCGCGTCCGTCGCGGATGCTCTCGAGGTACTCGGCGCCGGTCAACGGCCGTGTCATGGCATTCTCCGGTTTGGCTCGGCACATTCGGCTGGAGGTCGGGAAAAGAACACGCGCGGCATTTTTCTCGGGATCGTCTTCGCGTTCTCGGTAAGTATGCTCCGGTCTCGGATCCGGTCATCTTCATGCTTGCTCGCCCCGGCCGGCCGGGGGCCACGCAACCTGGAAGACGTTGGCCGGCGCTCTTTCCGGCAATCATGGATGCCCATGGGCTCTCCGCCCCTCGGCGATTTCCCGCGACAGATCACTCGAGCCGTTCTCTCACGTCAGGAGTGACGAATGATCCACAACGACGACCGGACGGGGCCCGGCCGGCTGTCCGTGGCTGTGCTCGGCGCGGGCCTCATCGGCATCGACCTCATGACCAAGGTCCTCCGTTCCGACCGGCTGGAGCTCGGGCTCGTCGCGGGCCGGGACGAAGCCACGTCGGGACTGCGGCAGGCGGCCAAGCTCGGCGTGCCGGTGTCGGCGGGCGGCATTCAGTCCCTTGTGGACAACGAGCGTCCGTTCGACGTGGTGTTCGACGCCACCAGCGCCGCCGCCCACGCCGAGCACGTGGCGAAGCTCGCGCCCTTCGGCACGATGCTCATCGACCTGACGCCCAGCCGCCACGGGCAGATGATCTTCCCGACCGTCAACCGGGCGGACATCGCCACGCACCGCGACTTCAGCATGGTGAGCTGCGGCGGGCAGGCGGCCGTGCCGATCCTGCACGCGATCACGCGGACCCACGAGATCGACTACATCGAGGTGGTGACGACCGCCGCCACCCTGAGCATCGGCCGCGGGACGCGCATGAACCTCGACGAATACGTCGACACCACGCAGGAAGCGGTCCGCGGCTTCACCGGTGTCGCGGACGTCAAGGCGATCCTCAACATCAGCCCTGCGCGGCCGCCGGCGACCTTCCGCGTGGCCATGTCCTTGCTGGGCAAGGATCTCACCACCGAATCGTTGCGCTCGGCCGTGCAGGGCGCCGCGGCCGAAGTCCGGTCGTTCGCCCGGGGCTTCGAAGTGAAGGCGTGCAGCGCCGACGACGGCAAGGGCTTCGTCGCCGTGGAGGTCACGTCGTCCGGGGACCGCATCCCGCGCTACGCCGGGAACCTCGACATCATCAATTCCGCCGCGCTCCTGGTCGCGGAGAGCTACGTGGCGGACCGGCTCCCGATGGCAGGCGTGGTGAACTCATGAGCGAGGCAACGACCCCGGACGCCGTCCCCGGCAAGCCGATCCAGATCCACGACCCGAGCCTGCGGGACGGCCACCACGCCGTCCGGCACAGCCTGAGCGCGGAGCAGCTGCGTGCTTACGCACAGGCCGCGGACGCCGCGGGCGTGCCGGTGGTCGAGGTCGGCCACGGCAACGGGCTGGGCGCCTCCTCGCTCCAGGTCGGCCGGGCCAGGCTCAGCGACGACGAGATGCTGTCGGTCACCCGGGAGGCCCTGACCAACAGCAAGCTCGGCGTCTTCATGCTGCCCGGCTGGGGCACGATCAAGGACCTCGAGAACGCCATCGCGCACGACGTCGACCTGGTGCGCATCGGCACCCACTGCACCGAGTCCAGCCTGGCCGAACGGCACCTCGGTTACCTGCGCGAGCGGGGGGTCGAGGCGCACGCGGTGCTCCTGATGAGCCACATGGCGACCGTGGAACAGCTCGCCGGGCACTGCGCGCGCCTGGTCGGCTTCGGCGCCACCGGGGTGGGCATCATGGACTCCGCGGGCCACTATCTGCCGGCCGACGTCACCGAGCGCATCACGGCCATGTGCGGCGCCGTCGACGTGCCGGTGATGTTCCACGGGCACAACAACCTGGGCATGGCCGTGGCGAACTCCATCGCGGCGGCCGACGCGGGCGCGTCCATTTTGGACGCCTGTGCCCGGGGTTTCGGCGCCGGGGCGGGCAACACCCAGCTCGAGGTCCTGGTGCCGGTGCTCGAACGCGTCGGTTACCGCACGGGCATCGACCTGTACCGGCTGCTGGACGCGGCGGACGTCGCCGAACGCGAGCTGATGCCCGCGCCGCCAAAGGTCGACTCCCTCTCCATCGTCAGCGGCCTGGCCGGGGTGTTCTCCGGGTTCAAGCCCCGGGTGCTCGACATCTCGGCCCGCGAGGGCGTCGACCCGCGTGACGTCTTCTTCGAGCTCGGCCGCCGTCAGGCCGTCGCGGGCCAGGAGGACCTCATCGTGGACGTCGCGCTGGCCCTGCGGGGCGCCGGGGCCGAGTCGTGACGGATCCGGTGGATCGCGCGGTCGTCTGCGGCATCGGCTATTGGCTGCCGGAGCGGACGGTCACCAACACGCAGCTGTGCGAGCGGCTCGACGTGTCGGAAGACTGGATCGAAGGCCGGACCGGGATCTCCCGGCGCCGCTGGGTCGAGCCGGGGGAGGCGACGTCCGACCTCGCGGTCGAGGCGGGCCGCGCCGCGCTCAAGTCGGCGGGCGGCGGGCCGGTCGACGCCGTCGTGCTGGCGACCACGACCCCGGACTACCGCTGCCCGGCGACCGCGCCCGACGTGGCCGCGCGCCTCGGCCTGAGCGGCGTCGCCGCGTTCGACGTCTCCGCCGTGTGCACGGGGTTCGTCTACGGCTTGGCGACGGCGGCGGGCTTCATCGCGGCCGGGCTGGCCGAGCGCGTCCTGCTGATCGCCGCCGAAGCGTTCTCCACCCTGCTCGACCCGGACGACCCGACGACCCGGCCGATCTTCGGTGACGGGGCGGGCGCCGTGGTGCTGCGGCGCGGCCGGGCCGGCGAGCCGGGCGCCATCGGCCCGCTCGTCCTGGGCAGCGACGGCGACCGCAGCGAGCTGATCACGGTGCGGGCCGGCGGCTCGCGGCTGCCCCTCCGGGAGCCGGCACCCGACGACGGTTCGCAGTACTTCCGGATGCGCGGACGCGAGGTGTTCCGGCAGTCGGTCGAGCGGATGAGCGCCGCGGCGACCGAGGCGCTGGCGGCGGCGGGCTGGCAGCTGGGCGACGTCGACCGCGTGATCACCCACCAGGCGAACGCGCGCGTCAGCGCCGCCCTGGCCACCCGGCTCGGCCTGCACCGGGACGCGGCGACGACGAACATCGCCGAAGTCGGCAACACCGCCGCCGCCTCGATCCCGGTCCTGCTCGCCCAGGCGGCCGCGAACGGGACCCTCGAGCCCGGCCACCGGGTGCTGCTCGCCGCGTTCGGCGGCGGCCTCACCTGGGGCGCCACCACACTGACCTGGCCCGAGCTCGACATCCACGACGCATAGGCATCCGGCAACGGACACGGGAGGACGCAATGTACGAGCTGCTGAAGTCGGTCATGACCGAGGTGCTGCTGCTGGACGCCGACGCGGTGAGCCCGGACGCGAGCCGCGAAGACGCGGGCCTGGACTCCCTCGCCGTCGTCGAGCTGTCCATGGTGCTCGGCGAGCGCCACGGCATCGAGATCAGCGACGACGAACTGCTCGAGCTCGACACGGTGGCGGAGATCGTCGCGCTCATGGAGCAGCGGAGCCGGAGTGCCGCGGCCTGAGGTCCCCGGCTCCGCCGCCCGGTCAGGTCCGCAGGTACGAGGCGCCGTTCAGGTCGAGGATGGTGCCGCTGGCCCACTCGGCCTCGGCGGAGGCCAGGTAGAACACGCCGGCGGCGATCTCGGCCGGCTCGGCGACCCGGCCGAACGGGCTCTGCGCCCGGATCTCGTCGCCGCCCGGCGGCTTGAGCCAGTCCGTGGTCATGTCCGTGGCCACGAAGCCCGGCGCCACGGCGGAGACCGCGATCCGGTACGGCGCGAGCGCGATCGCCAGTGACTGGGTCAGGGAGTTCAGGGCCGCCTTGCCGGCGCCGTAGGCCGGCACCTCCGGCTCGCCGCGGAAGGCACCCCGGGAGGAGACGTTGACGATCCGCCCCCCGCGTCCCTGCTCCTTCATGTGCTTGACCGCGCACCAGGTCACGTTGGCGGCGCCGATGAGGTTGACCCCCAGCGTCAGCTCCCAGTGCTTCTGCCAGGTCGCGTAGTCGACCTCCGTGATCGGGTGCGCGACGAAGATGCCGGCGTTGTTCACCACGACGTCCAGCCCGCCGAGCTGCCCGGCGGCGGAGTCCACCGCCGCCGACACGGCGTCGCCGTCCAGCAGGTCGGCCTCGACGACGACGTGCCCCTCGCCGTCGAGCCCGGCCACCAGGTCCCCGGCGAGGGCGGCCGGCACCTTGTCCAGGATCGCCACCCGGTCCCCGGCCGCCGCGAACCGCCGCGCGACGGCCTGCCCGATACCCCGGGCCGCGCCGGTCACGAGCACCGCGCGCCCCCTCACGTTCTCACCCATGGGTCAGTACCCCGTTCGCCAATCGGTCGACAGCTTCGGCAATTACCTCGTCCGGCAGGGAAAAACAGGCGCGGACGTACGGACGATCCGGCGGGTCCAGGTAGAACGCTTCGCCGGGCACCGTGCCGACGAGGGCGTTCTCCAGCAGGATCTCGGCCGCTTCCACCCCGGTCGCCACGCCCAGCCGCGAGCAGTCGACGAACAGGTAGTAAGCGCCTTCCGGTTCGTTGGGCGACAACCCGGCGGCGGCGAAGCCCGCCGCCAGGGCGCGGCGTTTCCGGTCGTACATCGCGCGGAAGTCGCGGTAGTAGTCCTCACCCAGGTTCAGGGCCTCCGCACCGAGCGCCTGGAGCGGAGCCGGGGCGCAGACCACGAACGCGTCGGCCGCGACCCGGATCGCGCCCATCAGCTGTTCCGGGCCGCAGGCGTACCCCAGCCGCCAGCCGGGCACGCTGAACGACTTCCCCAGCGATCCCAGCGTCACCGTGCGTTCGGCGAGGTTCCCGACCGTCGCCGCGGCGAGGTGCGGGTCCGGGCCGAAGTAGATGTCTTCGTAGACCTCGTCGGTGATGACGAGCAGATCGTGGTCGGCCGCGACGGCCGCGACGATCTTGAGCTCCGCCGCGGTGAGCCGGCGCCCGCTCGGGTTGTTCGGCGTGCAGATGATCATCGCGCGCGTCCGCTCGGTGACGGCCGCCCGCAGCGCTTCCTCGGTGATTTCGAAACGCGGTCCGGTCAGCCGGACCGGCTCCGGGCGCAGGTTCAGCATCCTGGCCGCGGAAAGGTAATAGCCGTAGAAGGGTTCGAAGACGATGACGCCGTCTCCCGCGTCGAGCAGCGCCGTGAGCGTCGCCATGAGCGCGCCCGTCGCGCCCACCGTGGCGACGACCTGGGTGGCGGGCTCGACGCTGAGCCCGCTGCACCTCTTCACCTTGTCGGCGACGGCTTCGCGGAAGACGGCGAGTCCTTCGGGCTGGCTGTACGAATGTCCGGCGTGTTCGAAGTTCCGCGCGGCCTCCGTCAGCAGCGAGGCGGGCGGCGGAACCCGGCTGAGTCCTTGCGCGAGGTTGACGGCGCCGATCTCCTGGCAGCGCACCGTCATGGCCCCGATGACGGACGCCTGCAGGCCCCGCATCCGGTCGGCGATCTTGACCATCGTCAGCCTCCGGTGCTCATCCGGTCCAGGAGCTGGTCGAGTTCCGCGACGGTGGGCGCGTCGAACAGTTCGTTCATCGAGATCTCCAGGCCGAACGCCGGGCCCACCCGGCTCGCGATCAGCATGGCGTCGATCGACTCGCCGCCCATGATGAAGAAGTCGTCGTCGACCCCGCACCGGGTCCGGGAGAGCACCTCGGCGAAGATCGTGCACAGCGCTTCCTGGCGAGGGGTGCCGGGTGACCGGTAGGGCAGGAGGCCACGCAGGTCGGGTGCGGGGAGTGCTTGCCGCTCGGGCGTTCCCTCGGAGTCCACCGGGATGGCGTCGACGACCACGATGGTGGCCGGCACCGCGCTGCCCGGCAGCAGCTCCCGGACGTACTTGTGCAGCGCCACCAGGTCGAGGCCCGGGCTGGTGGGCACGACGTAGGCCACCAGGACCTCACCGACGGGTTCCTGGACGTGCGGCACGACCGCGACGTCCGCGAGTCCGGGGTAGGCGGCCAGCACGTCTCGCACGTCCTGGATCGCAGTAACAGCCATCAGCCGCTCACCTTCCATTCGGGCTTCGAGAGTCTCCCGGACCACCTTCGCAGGCCCGGGCGGGCCGGCAACCTCCCGCATTGCTCAGATTCCGGTGCCGGCTCGGCAATTCAGGAGTTGTGTTCCCGGTAACGGGAGCGGCACGGTAATGCTCGAACTGCGCAATTGCGGCGGTGCGCACCGGGTCGCGGGGCGAATGGCCGGAAGACCCGGCAACGTAGGAGGTGCGCCGCCATTCGGCGTAGCGCGAGGATGGGTTCGCCGGACCTCGGGCACACATTCCGGCCGATTTCCCCGACAGCCGCGATCGTACTGATTTGAGGCGAGCATGCAGCCGTACCGAGTCGAGATCCCGCAGGCAGCCATCGACGATCTGCGCGAGCGGCTGGCCGCCACGCGCTGGCCGGAGGAACTGCCCGGCACGGGGTGGGACCGCGGCGTGCCGCTCGCGTATTTGCGAGAGCTGGCCGAATACTGGCGCACGTCCTATGACTGGCGCGCCACCGAAGCGGCACTGAACAGCCACCCGCAGTTCGTCACCGAAATCGACGGCGCGCCGGTTTATTTCCTCCACGTGCGTTCGCCGGAACCCGATGCCCGCCCGTTGCTGCTCACCCACGCCTGGCCCGGTTCGGTCGCCGAGTTCCTCGACCTGATCGGCCCGCTGACCGACCCGCGTGCGCACGGCGGCGACCCGGCCGACGCCTTCCACGTGGTCATCCCCGCGTTGCCCGGCTACGGTTTCTCCAGCCCGCTGCGCGAGACCGGCTGGGACGTGCCGCGCATGGCGCAGGCCTGGGCCGAGCTGATGCGCAGGCTCGATTATCGCGAGTACATCGCCCAGGGCGGCGACGCCGGCGCGGTGATCTCGTTGGCACTGGGCACTTTGGACCCCGAGAACTGCGCGGGCGTGCACGTCAACATGCTCATGACGTTCCCGAGCGGCGACCCCGCCGAGCTCGCCGCGCTCGGCGAGGAAGACTTGGCGCGCCTCGGTTTGCTGGCCAAGTTCGACGAGGAGCTGTCCGGCTACATGAAGCTCCAGCAGACGCGCCCGCAGACGGTGAGCTACGCGCTCACCGATTCGCCGGTCGGCCAGCTGGCCTGGATCGTCGAGAAGTACAAGGAGTGGACCGACTCCGACAAGGTGCCCGAGGACGCGATCGGCCGCGACAAGATCCTCGACGCGGTCTCGATCTACTGGCTGACCGCGACCGCGGGCACGTCCGCGAACTTCTACTACGAGGGCGCCGCCGCGTTGCGCGCCATCGCCGCCGGCCGGAAGCCGCCACCGCCCGCCGTCCCGGTCGGGGTCGCGGTGTTCCCGCACGACATCTTCCTGCCGGTCCGCAGCTTCGCCGAACGCGATCTGCCGACGCTCGCGCACTGGACGGAGTTCGACCGCGGCGGTCACTTCGCCGCGCTCGAGCAGCCCGAGTTGCTCGTCGGCGACATTCGCTCCTTCGCTCGTTCTCTCCAGCCGCTCGAAAGGTGAACCCGATGGAAAGCCGTTGCCCAGTCCTGGACACGACGGGACGTGACATCCACGGAGAGGCCGCTCGCCTGCGGGCTCTGGGCCCGGCGACCCGGGTCGAGCTGCCCGGTGGGGTGCTCGCCTGGTCGGTCACCCGGGCCGAGGTGATCAAGAAGCTGCTCGCCGATTCGAGGGTCACCAAGAACGCGCGCAACTACTGGCCGAAGTTCATCAACGGCGAGATCCCGCCCGACTGGGAGATGATCAGCTGGGTCGCGATGGACAACATGGTCACGGCCACCGGCAAGGACCAGGTCCGCCTGCGCCGCCTGGTCGGAAAGGCCTTCACCCCGAAGCGAACCGAGGCGATCCGCCCTCGGATCGTGGCCCTGACCGAGATGCTGCTCGACGCGCTCGCCGCGGCCGGGCCGGACGAGGTGGTCGACCTGCGCGAGCGGTTCGCCTACCCGCTGCCGGCGATGCTGGTCGCCGAGCTGATCGGAATGGACGAGCAGGCCCGCGCGGCCACCGCCAAGGTGATCGACATGATGGTGGACACCACTGTCACCCCCGAGCAGGCCCAGTCGGTCCTCGCCGGCTGGCGCGGCGCGATGGACGAGCTGATCGCGACCAAGCGCGCCAACCCGGGCGAAGACATCACCAGCGACCTGATCGCCGCCCGCGACGAGGACGGCTCCCGCCTGTCGGAGCAGGAGCTCGCCGACACGATCTTCGCGATCCTGGGCGCCGGCTCGGAGACCACGATCAACTTCTTCGACAACGCGATCACGGCGCTGCTCACCCACCCCGACCAGCTGGCGCTGGTGAAATCGGGAGAGGTCGCCTGGAGCGAGGTCATCGACGAGACCCTGCGCGTCGAGTCCCCGCTCGCTTCGCTCCCGCTGCGCTACGCGATGGAGGACATCGACCTCGGCGAAGGCGTCACGATCCCCAAGGGCGACCCGATCCTGGTCAACTACGCGGCCATCGGCCGCGACCCGTCGCTGCACGGCGAGTCGGCGTGCGAGTTCGACATCACCCGAGCGGACAAGGAGCACCTGTCCTTCGGCCACGGCCCGCACTTCTGCCTCGGCGCGGGAATCGCCCGCTTGGTGGCCACGGTCGGCTTGTCCAGCCTGTTCGAGCGCTACCCCAACCTGGCGTTGGCGGTCGATCCGGCCGACCTCCAGCCGTTGTCGACGTTCATCATGAACGGCCACCGTGCCCTTCCGGTGCACTTGAAGGGCGTGGAGCCCGCGACGGTCGTGTAGTTCTCTGCCCGCCCGTGAAGGCGGCCTCTGTCCGGCAGGCGCTGGGCAGGGGCCGCCTTTTCGCGCCTGGCGCGCGGTGGCGCATCGCCGGCTTGCCAGGCCGCGCCGCCCAAACGCCGGGCGTGCCCAGCCGCGGGCTGGGCACCGCGCCGGCGTCTGGTGTGCGCACGGCCGCGGGGCGGGTGGCGCATCGCTGGCCACCGGGCTGCGCCGCCCGGCGGACTGGGTCGCAGAGGGCGGTGAACGCCGGGGTCCAGTGTCGGGATGCCCGGCCGCGTCGCCGGCGTCTGGTGTGCGCACGGCTGGGCAGGCGCCGGCGACTGCCCAGCGTCGGGGGAGTAGCCCGAGCGAGGTCAGGCGGCGTCCGATGTGGAAGGCGGTGCCTCGGTGGGTGGCTCTCCGGGTTCCGGTACCCGTCCGGCCCGGTCGGCCAGGTAGCGCAGCTTGGTCAGGTGGCGCCGGACCAGGCCGGCGCGGCGGGCTTCGTCCAGGGCCGTGCGCGTGGCGCGGTTGGCGCGGCGGCGCCGGTGGCGTCCGGCGGGTTGTTCGGGGTCCACGGTGGGGTCGGCCTCCTTCGTTCGGGGCGCGGTCGGATTCGCTCGATCGGGTGGTCTTGGTGATGCCGGTCGTACTGGGGGGTGCCATCGCTGGGCGTGACGGTTCGGCTGCGCAACAGTGGCTTCGCCGCCGGAGGTCACAAGGTTGTCTCGGGATGAACTCGGTAGGGCCCCGTTGGGCCACCTGGCCGCTCACGCGGTGCGACTTCCGGACTCCTCGGGCACAGGAGCGCGCACGACGATCGTCCACAGTGGGGGCACGTCGACGGCACCCGAGCAGGGTCCCGGCATGAGACCGATCACGTGGCCAGGGTGCGTCGTGCGCAGCCGCGCACGACGTCTTCCCTGGTGGCGCCCCCGGCAGGACTCGAACCTGCGACCTAGAGATTAGAAGGCTCTTGCTCTATCCAGCTGAGCTACGAGGGCCCGCGCCGACGGCTGCTGCCGGTAACCCGGCACTGGCAGCTTAGTCGTCGCCATCCTCTCGATCGTTCGACACCGGCGAATCGTTTCAGGTCTCGTTCGACGGAATTCGGAAGTTCGGGCCAAGCGCCGTCGAGAACGTGGTGTGGACCTCCTTGAGTGTCGGGTGCGGTGCTGAGGGTGACCGAACGGGCTTCCCGGCGCGCCGCGAACCTGTAATCTGGCGATCAGAAGGCTCTTGCTGTGTCCAGCCCGACCACGCTCGCCCGCACGACCAGCGGCCGGGCAGGCAGCGCCGCGAGCGTCCGCACGCCGCTGCCTCCCAGCCGCGGCGGGCGGCGCGGTCGTCACCTCACCTCCGTAAACGTGTCGCGGGCTCTCCCCGCTCGACCACTCGCGCGACCGGCGTCCGTCCTCCGCGGTCGGCTTGGTCGCTTAGCCGGAAGAGGGCCAGCTGAACCCGGCGTGGAGCCGCCGGGCCGTCCATAAGCCTCGCTGACGCGTTGCAGGCCCCTCAACGACCGAGGGGACGCCACAGCGGCCGCCGAACCGGCCGAGAGCCGCCCCGCCCGGCCGCCGGAACCTCCGCGTGCGTGAGAGCCGCGAGAACGGTGAGAGCCGTGGGAAGCCCGTGGGCGCGCCCCGCCGCTGGGGCGCGCCCACGGGGTGGGGCCGCTGTCGGGGGAGCGGCCCCGGTCGGGTCCGGCCGCCGCCGCGAGCCGGCTCTCCCCCTGGAGCGGACGGCGGTGCGGGCCCGGGTCAGGCCGTCACTCCCAGATCTGGATCCCGCGGACCAGGAACGGCGCGTCCGGGACGAACGTGCCGCCACCCGGGTAGGTGACGAAATCTCCCTCGGTCGAGCATTCCTCGCTCTGGTACACCGTGACGTCCCGCGTCAGCAGATTCGCGAACGACGATCCGGCGAATCCCTCCGGTAGGGGAATGCATTCCCCCGGATTCGCGGTGCGCAGGTCGAAACGCTGGGCGTCGCCGCCGTAGTCGCCGGTCGGCCACAGGCAGAATTCGCCCTTCTGACACCCGGGAGCTTCCTGTGCCGGCGCGGCTTGAGCGGTTCCGACGCTGGTCAGCAGACCCAGTGCCGCCAAGACCAACAGGTGCGGCAGCCGGGCACGGAGACGGCGTGAAGACATCGTGGATTTCCCCTCTGGAATCGCGGCTTCGGGGCCGCGGTGAACTGGTGATTCCAGATTGACGGGCGGCGGAAGATTTGTCAGCCCGCGATTTCGGATCTGTGGACAGGTCGCCGGGCGGGAGCCGGTTGTCCACAGATCCGCGAACGGTCTTGCGGACGAAAGAAAACGGTGCTAAGCGTGGCCCGGCCGCCCGCCTCAGCCACGCTGGAGACCACGCTGAGGCCACACTGGGATCACGGAAAGGGGGACGGATGCGGGACCGGATCGCGGTGTTCGCCGTCTTCGCGCTCAACGGCCTCGCGCTGGGCTCCTGGGCGTCGCGCACCCCGGCACTGGCGGCGCAGGTGCACGCCTCACCAGGCGTTTTCGGGCTGGCGTTGCTCGGCGCGAGTGTCGGGATGCTCGCCGCCGCGTCGGTGTCCGGCCGGATCATCGAACGGGCCGGTGCCCGCGTCGTCGTGGCCGGCAGCACCGTGAGCGCGGCCGGCTCGATGGTGCTGGTCGGGTTCGCGCCGACCGTGCCGCTGCTGGCCGGCGCCCTGCTCCTGATCGGCGCGAGCGTCGGGATGCTCGACGTCGCGATGAACGTCGCCGCGGTGGCTGTCGAACGCCGGATCCGCCGCCCGATCATGCCGGAGTTCCACGCGGGCTTCAGCTTCGGCGCGCTCGCCGGTTCGCTGGCCGCGGGCCTCGCCGCCGGCCACGACTGGTCTCCCGGCCGCCACCTGAGCGTGGCCGCCGTCGTCGCCGTCACGATGCTGCTGGTCATCATCCGCGCGGTCCCCGGCAGCCGTCCCGAGCACAGTGAAAAGGCCGCGCCGAGCCGCGCGCCGGTTCGCCGTCCGGTGCTGTGGCTGCTCGCCGCGGTCGCGCTCTCCTCGGCCATCGCGGAGGGTGCGTCCTCGGACTGGTCCGCCTTGCTGATGGCCGCCGAACGCGGCGTCGGCCAAGGTGCCGCGGCCCTCGCGTTCGCCGGCTTCCAGCTGGTCATGGCGCTGACCCGGCTCGCGGGGTCGTGGGCGCAGCGCCGGTTCGGCCCCACCCGCTGCCTCGCCGCGGGCGCGGTCCTGGCCGCCGCCGGATTGCTCGCCGCGGCCGCGATCCCGGTCGCCGCCGTCGGGTACGCCGGCTTCGCGCTCGCCGGCGCGGGCCTGGCCGCGTCGTTCCCGCTCGCCCTCAGCCTGGCCGGCGACGCCGGGAAACGCGGCGACGGCACCGGTGGCGAACGGGAGATCGGCTTCGTCACGGCCATCGCCTACACCGGCTTCCTCGGCGGGCCGCCGATCGTCGGCGGCATCGCGCAGGTGACGGACTACAGCGTGGCGTTCGGGTTCGTCGGGCTGGTCGCCGCGCTGATCCTGCCCGCCGCCCTCGGCGCCCGGCGGGCGCGGAAGCGCGAAGACGCCGCGCTGGCGGCCGAATCGTGACTCCAGGGCGAAGCCGACTGGCCGCCGCGAGGTTCCGGCAAAGGCGCTCGCGGGTGCCTTGAGGTCACGTAAGCGCGGGTTCGTCGGGCTGGTCGCCGCGCTGATCTTGCCCGCCGCCCTCGGCGCCCGGCGGGCGCGGAAGCGCGAAGACGCCGCGCTGGCGGCCGAATCGTGACAAAAAGCCGGGAGCCGCTGTCTCCCGGGCCGCGTCTCTCTTCGCGAACGGCCCCTATCGCCGAAGCCCCCGTTGACAGTGTGGAACCAGGCGGGGCAAGCTGAGCTCGTCGTAAACTGAAATGAATGCACCGACGTTACGAGTTCAGGTGGGCTGGTCAGGGTAGGGGCCTTGACCCGGGGAGGACGTCGTGAGGGTTGTGCTGCTCGGCGGCGCGGGGGCGCTCGCCGGCGGGGCCGGGCTCCCGCTCGTGCAGGGGGCGGTGCCGAGGCTCGTGCTCGTGCCGGTCGCGTTCCGGCTCGCCTTGTTCCTGCAAGCGATCTGGGCCGGCGGCCCGCTGGGCGCTCCGGTGCTCGCGCTCGCCATCGTGCTCTACCTCGTGCCGAACCTGGCCGAGGTGGCCTGGGTCTTCCACCGCAGCACCGGCATCCGGCGGGTGCTCGCCGCCGACACCGCGTACACGCTCGTCACGAGCCTCGCGGCGGCGGCGTTCGCGCCCGGTCTCCTCGCTCTGACCTTGCCGAACATCATGGGCACGGTCATGGTCTGGACGCTGCTGCGCGGCGCCCCGGCCGGCGCGATCGCGATCACCGGCGCCGTGCTCCTGCGCTACGGCATGGCCGTGGTGTCCGGCACGTCGGCGCCCGCGACGTGGATCGTGCTCGCCCTGGTCGCGGCCGCCGCGACGGCGCTGGCGATCGTCATGCTCGTCGCCGGGGCGATGCGGTTCGCGCACCGGCTCGGGGAGCAGCGCGGCCGCGCCGCCGAACGGGAGCGCTACCGGCGCGACCTGCACGACACGGTCCTGCAGGTGATGGAGTCGCTCGCGCTGCCGGCGCCCCGCGACGGCCTCGACCCGGTCGGCAGCCTCGACCAGGTCCGCCGCATCGCCCGCGCGCACGCCCTGCGCCTGCGGCTGAGTCTCGACGGCGACGCGCCCGCGGAGCCGGGCGGCCTCGAGCACCGCCTCGGCGCGCTGGCCGTCGAGATGACGGCGGAGGGCCTGCGAGTCGACCTCGTCTCGCTCGCGAAGCCCGCCGAAGTCCCGGAGAGCGTTGTCAACTCCCTGCACGACGCGGCTCGCGAAGCGCTGCGAAACACGTTGAAGCACGCGAAAACGGCCAAAGCCGTCATGTGCCTCGAAGAGCACGACGGCATCGTCACGGTGTCCGTGCGCGACCACGGGACCGGCTTCGACGTCGGCGCGCACCGCGCCGGGTTCGGCATCGAGAACTCGATCCACGCCCGGCTGGCCGAGATCGGCGGCACCGCGCGCATCGATTCGGCGCCCGGCCAGGGCACCCGTGTCGTGCTGACCGCGTCACTGGAGCCGTCAGAGCTGCGTTTCCCCGTCGGGTGAGTCCCGCCACTGCGCGAACGGGCGGTCCAGCGCCCACTTGCCGTCCTGCTCTTCGAGGACGCGGTACTCGCAAGTCCCCGGGTTGGACAGCGACTCGAACAGCTCGATGCTCCAGCCGAAGAGCCGGCGGCACAGCAGCCGCATCGTGAGCCCGTGCGACACGATCAGCACCGTCTCCGGGTGACTTTCGTCGCGCAGGCGCAGGTCCGAGAGGAACGCCGCGACGCGGTCGTCGACGTCCGCACCCGACTCCCCGAACGGCAGCCGGTAGAAGAAGTGCCCGAACTCGTTGCGCCGCGCCCGCTGGATCTCCTGCTCGGCCGGGTCCTGCAGGTTGCCCCAGTCCTGCTCGCGCAGCCGCGGCTCCTGCAGCAGCCGCTCGCACGACGCCCGGATGTCCAGCAACCGCAACGTTTCCCGCGTCCGCAGGTACGGGCTGACGTAGACGGCGGGCCGCTCGCCGTCGAGCAGCCGGGCGATCTCCGGACCGGCGGCAAGCGCTTCCCGCTCGCCCTTGTCCGTCAGCGGCAGGGCGTGGTCCGGGATCCGCGTGTAGGCGAGTTCGTCGACGTTGCCGAGCGACTCGGCGTGCCGCAGCAGGATCATTCTCACGCTCCCATCCTGCCCGTCACACCGGCCTGACCGGGGCTGGGCATACCCTCTGGGGCGTGTCCAGCGAGCCCGTGACGAAATCCGACGTTCCCGCGCAGCGCCGGGCCAGCGTGCTGCCCCTGATTTCGGTCGGCGTGCTGCTGGCCGCCGTCGTCGCGATCGGGCTGATCGCGCTCACCGGCGGGGCCGGCTACGCCATCGCCGGCCTGCCGGATCCGGGGCTGGTCACCAAGTACGGCATCACGGTCATGCGCGTGCTCTCCGAGGCCGCGTCGGTGATCTGCGTCGGGGGCCTGCTGCTGGCCGCGTTCCTGGTGCCGCCGCAGAAGTCCGGCACGCTCGGCCCGGAGGGCTACGGCGCTCTCCGTGCGGCCGGCATCGCCGCCTGGGTCTGGTTCGGCGCGGCCCTGCTCTCGGTCGCCTTCACCGCCGCCGACACCGCCGGGAAGCCGTTCGGCGAGGTCTTGGACCCGCAGACGCTGCTCGACCTGGTCGGCGCCATCGAGCAGCCGAAGGCCTGGCTGTGGACCGCGCTGATCGCGGTCCTCGTCGCGCTCGGCTGCCGGCTCGCGCTCTCGTGGGGCTGGACGGCGGTGCTGTTCTTCCTGGCCGTCGGCGGCCTGGTCCCGGTCGCGGTCACCGGCCACTCCGCCAGCGGCGGCTCGCACGACGTCGCCACCAACAGCCTGCTGTTCCACCTCGTCGCGGCGTCCCTCTGGGTGGGCGGGCTGGTCGCACTGCTGGCGCTGGGCTACCGGCGCGGGAACCACCTGAGCCTGGCCGCGCAGCGGTTCTCGCGGCTGGCGCTGGTCTGCTGGATCGTGATGGCGATCTCCGGCGTGGTCAACGCGCTGGTGCGGATCGGCTTCAACGACCTGTTCACCACCGACTACGGCCTCCTGGTCGTCGCCAAGACGGTCGCGCTGCTGCTGCTCGGCGTCTTCGGCCACCAGCAACGCCGCAAGGGCGTCGCGGACCTCGTCGACGGCAAGGGCGGCAGCCAGCTGACGCGGCTGGCCGCGGTCGAGATCCTGGTCATGTTCGTCACGCTCGGCATCGCGGCCGGGCTGGCCAGGACGCCACCCCCGGCGGACGCCGTCACCCAGCCGTCCACCACCGAACTGCTGATCGGCTACGACCTCGACGGTCCGCCGACGGTGTGGCGGTTGCTCTTCGACACCCGTTTCGACCTGGTCTACGGCACCCTCGCGCTCGTCCTCGGCGGGCTGTACCTCGCCGGGGTGCAGCGGCTGCTGCGCCGCGGCGACTCCTGGCCGGTCGGCCGCACCGTCGCGTGGATCGCCGGCTGCGTCGTGCTGCTGATCGCGACGTCGTCGGGCATCGGCCGCTACGCGCCCGCGATGTTCAGCGTGCACATGGGCAACCACATGCTGCTGTCGATGGTGGCGCCGGTGCTGTTCGTGCTCGGCGGGCCGGTGACACTCGCCTTGCGCGCCCTGCCGGCCGCGGGCAAGGACACCCCGCCGGGGCCGCGCGAGTGGCTCGTCGCGGCGGTGCACTCGCCGGTGTCGCGGTTCCTGACCCACCCGGTGGTCGCGCTGCTGCTGTTCGTCGGCTCGTTCTACGCGTTGTACTTCTCCGGCCTGTTCGACAACGCGCTGAACTACCACTGGGCGCACCTGGCGATGAACGCGCACTTCCTGCTCGCCGGGTACGTCTTCTACTGGCCGGTGATCGGCGTCGACCCGTCGCCGCGGCGGATCCCGTACCTCGGCCGGCTCGGCATGATGTTCGCCGCGATGCCGTTCCACGCCTTCTTCGGCGTGATCCTGATGAGCAAGCAGACCGTGATCGGGCAGGCGTTCTACGGCTCGCTGCACCTGCCGTGGGTGTCGGACCTGCTCACCGACCAGCGGCTCGGCGGCGGCATCGCCTGGGCGTCGGGCGAGCTCCCGGTGCTGCTGGTGCTGATCGCGCTGCTGGTGCAGTGGTCGCGCCAGGACGAGCGCGAGGCGAAGCGGCGAGACAGGCGCGAAGCGGCGACGGGCGACGAAGAGCTGAACGCCTACAACGCGATGCTGAAGAACCTCGCCGACGGCAAGCGGGCCGACTGAGTCTCGACTTCCGGTTGAGGGTGAGACCCGTCCGGAGCCCGGCAAAACGACGGTTTCGGTGACCCCGGGCTGACTTTCGGTAGTCCGACGGTGACCGGCGTCGGGTCGCGATCAGGTGCGCTCTACGATCGTGGGTATGGCCGAGTTCATCTACACCATGAAGAAGGTGCGCAAGACCGTCGGGGACAAGGTCATCCTCGACGACGTCAGCACCGCGTTCTACCCCGGCGCCAAGATCGGCGTGGTGGGGCCGAACGGTGCCGGTAAGTCCACCGTTCTCAAGATCATGGCGGGGATCGAGCAGGCCAGCAACGGCGAGGCGTTCCTCCAGCCCGGTGCGAGCGTGGGCATCCTCATGCAGGAGCCGGAGCTCAACGAGGAGAAGACGGTCCGGCAGAACGTCGAGGAGGGGCTCGGCGACATCAAGACCAAGCTGGACCGCTACAACGAGATCGCCGAGCTGATGGCGACCGACTACAGCGACGCCCTGATGGAGGAGATGGGCCAGCTCCAGGAGGAGCTGGACCACGCCGACGCCTGGGAGCTCGACTCGACCGTCGAGCAGGCGATGGACGCGCTGCGCTGCCCGCCGCCCGAGGAGGGTGTCACGCACCTGTCCGGTGGTGAGCGCCGCCGCGTCGCGCTGTGCAAGTTGCTGCTGTCGGCGCCCGACCTGCTGCTGCTCGACGAGCCCACCAACCACCTGGACGCCGAGAGTGTCCTGTGGCTGGAGCAGTTCCTCTCCCGCTACGCCGGCGCCGTCCTCGCCGTCACCCACGACCGGTACTTCCTGGACAACGTGGCCGAGTGGATCATGGAGATCGACCGCGGCCGCGTCGTCGGGTACGAGGGCAACTACTCGACGTACCTGGAGAAGAAGCGCGAGCGCCTCGAGGTCCAGGGCAAGAAGGACCAGAAGCTCGCCAAGCGCCTGAAGACCGAGCTCGAGTGGGTGCGGTCCAACGCCAAGGCCCGCCAGACGAAGTCCCGGTCGCGGCTCGACCGCTACGAGGAGATGGCGGCGGAGGCGGACAAGCACCGCAAGCTCGACTTCGAAGAGATCCAGATCCCACCGGGCCCCCGGCTGGGCAACGTCGTGGTCGAGGTCGAGAAGCTGCGCAAGGGCTTCGACGACCGCGTCCTCATCGACGGCCTGTCGTTCGACCTGCCGCGCAACGGCATCGTCGGCGTGATCGGCCCGAACGGCGTCGGCAAGACCACGCTGTTCAAGACCATCGTCGGGCTCGAGGAGCCGGACGACGGCATCGTCAAGATCGGCGAGACGGTCAAACTGTCCTATGTGGACCAGAACCGCGGCGGGATCGACCCGAAGAAGACCGTGTGGCAGGTCGTCTCCGACGAGCTGGACTACATCCACGTCGGGCAGACCGAGATGCCGTCGCGCGCGTACGTCAGCGCGTTCGGCTTCAAGGGCCCGGACCAGCAGAAACCGGCGGGCGTGCTCTCCGGTGGTGAGCGCAACCGGCTCAACCTGGCGCTGACGCTCAAGCAGGGCGGGAACCTGATCCTGCTCGACGAGCCGACGAACGACCTGGACGTCGAGACGCTGGGCTCGCTGGAGAACGCGCTGGAGCAGTTCCCCGGCTGCGCCGTCGTGATCTCCCACGACCGGTGGTTCCTCGACCGGGTCGCGACGCACATCCTGGCCTGGGAAGGCACCGACGAGAACCCGTCGCAGTGGTTCTGGTTCGAGGGCAACTTCGAAGGGTACGAGAAGAACAAGGTGGAGCGGATGGGCGCCGAGGCCGCCCGCCCGCACCGTGTCACCCACCGCAAGCTGACCCGCGACTGAGGGGGCGGGTTTCCCCGTGGAAGCCAGCAAGCAGCACCGGACGGGCCCGTCCTCCCGAATGGAGGGCGGGCGCTCCGCCACTGCCGGGGGAACCCTCTCCGCGGTCGGACGGCTGATCGAGCGGGCGGACGCCCTGCACCTGCGTGCGCCCGAGCTCGCGCTCGTCCTGGGTGAGCGCGCGGCCGCGTTGTCCGAAGCCGCCGGCGCCGACGAGCAGTGGATCCGGTCCGAGAGCCTGGTCGTGTCCGCGCGCGTCCGGCTCGGCGAGCGGCCGGGCACGGTCGGCCGGGCGGTCGCGGCCCTGCGCGCGGCCGAGCACGCCGGCTACGGCGACATCGCCGCCCGGCTGCGCATCGACCTCGCCGTCTGCGCCCGCAGCCTGGGCGTGCCGCTGACCGGCCTCGCCGCGCTGCGGCCGGTGCTCACCGATCCGGTCGTCTCGCCGGTGCACCGCGCCGCCGCGCTGACCCACCTCGTCGGCTGCCTCGGTCTGCTGGGCCGGAAGGCCGAGCTGGACCGGGCGCTCGTCGAGGCGGACAAGCTCGTCCTCGGCGACGAGTCCCTCGGCGGCGACACCCAGCTGCTGGTGCGGGCGCTGCTGCGCGTCGGCACGGCCGCGCACCGGCGCCGGCACGGCGACCTCACCGCGGCCGCCGACGCGGCCCGGACCGGCCTGGGCTTCCTGGAGAAGCTGGACAACCCGGCCGACGACGGCGGTCTCGTCCGGATCCGGCTCGTGCTGCTGCTGGTGAGCACGCTGCTCGACCGCGGCGACGCCGAGATGGCGTACGAGATCGCCGAGCCGGTCCTGGCCGAGCCGGTGCGGGCGGCCGGGGTCGCGCCCATGGGCTGGCTGCGGCTGGCCGTCGCGACCCGCATCCACCTGCCTTCGGGCTCGGGCGAAGCCGCGATCGAGCAGGTCCGCGAAGCCGTGGCGAGCACCGACCGGCACGGGCTGTCCGCGGTCACCGCGAGGTTGTGGCTGGAGCTGGCGCAGCTGGAGGAGCGGTTCGGGCAGGCCGAAGAGGCCATCGCGTGCCTGTACCGCTCGCGGGCGGCCGAGCAGCTCCACGCGCGAGCCCGGCGGCAGGCGTGCGGGGTGCTGGCCGGCGAGTTCGGCACGGGGGAGCCGGCGTCGATCGACCTCGACGAGGTGCTGAAGGCAGTGCCGTCGCGGCCGGTCCCGGTCGTGGCGGCGGCCCCCGCCGCCGAACCGGTCGCCCCGGAGCCTTCGCCGCGGACGCCGGCCTGGTCGTTCGACCGCGAGGAGACACCCGCACCGAAGCCCGAGCCGCGGCAGCAGGCGCCCGCGTGGTCGTTCGAACGGCCGCGCGTGACCGCCGACGCGGCCGAGACGTCGGTGATGCCGGCGGTGCGGGACGAGCCCGCGGAGCCGCGCGTGCGCCCGGAGCCGGTGGTCGTCGAGCGGCGGCGGCCGGAGCCGGTCGAGGTGCGATCCGGGACCGAGGCCCAGCCGGGGGGACGCCGTCGGGAGCCGGAGCCGATCGAGGTGCGGTCGGGGGCCGAAGTTCCGCCGGGGGGCCGTCGTCCTGAACCGGTCGTGGTTCGGCCGGAGTCCGATGCGCAACCGGCTGGGCGCCGCCACAAGCCGGAGCCGATCGAAGATCCGGCCGAGTCCGAGGCTCAGCCCGCCGGACGCCGCCGGGTGCCGGATGCGAGCGAGGTGCGGTCGGGATCCGAGGTCCAGCCGGGGGGCCGCCGCCGGGCGCCGGAGCCGGTCGAGGTGCGCTCGGAGTCCGAGGTTCAGCCGTCCGGGCGCCGCCGCGAGCCGGAGCCGGTCGACGTGCGGCCGGCACCCGAGGTCCGGGCCGAACGTCCTCGTGAGCCGGAGTTCCGGGCCGAGCCGGCGCGGCCGGCCACGCCGGAGGTCCGCCTGGAGCCGGTGGAAGTGCGGCAGGAGCCGGAGCGCCGGAGCGAGCCGGAGCCCGAGGCCGCCGAAAGCGGGAAGACCAAGTTCTCCTGGGCGGCGCTCGCCGAAGCGCGGCTGCGGGAGACGGCCGCCGAACGCGAGTCGGCGCCCACGCGCGTCACGCCGGCGTTGCCGCTCGCGCCCGAGCCCGCCGCCGAGCGGGAACCGTGGGAGCCGGAGACACGGCGCGAACCGCAGCCGTCGACCCGGCACGACGCCGAGCACGGCTCGGAAGCCGCCCGGTCGGTGCTGGACCGCCTGGGGATCTCGTCGTCGGGTGGTGGTGCGGGCCGGGGCCGTCGCCGGGCGGAAGACGCGGAAAGCACGCACGAAACCGGCAGCGAGGACAGCCCGCGCCGCGAACGCGCCGAGCCCGAGCTGGCGCCACCGCCGCGGCCGGAGGACCAGCCGCCGTCGGTGCCGGACTACCGCGACGAAGCCGAACCCTGGCTGCCGCGGCTGCGGATGCCGCCCGCGCTGGAGCCGATGGAGGACTTCGGCCACTGGACGCCGGCGACGGCCCCGTTCCCGGAGAGCTACGCGCGCGCGATCGCGGAGGACGAGCCCCCACCGGACGCGGGCCTCGCCGACCTGCTGGCCCGCGCGCTGGCCGAGCACCAGGCGGGCACGGCGAGCGCGGCGGCGCTGGTCAAGCAGCTGGGTCCGAACGACACGGGCCGCCGCAACGGCCACGGCCGCAACGGTCACGGCGCCGAGGTCGGGGACTCCCGCCGCCACGGCACGGGCGACTGACGGAGTCCGCTTCCCTCGCCGGCAATGTCTTGAATGACTCATTCATGTCGTCGGACGAGGTGAATGAGTCATTCAAGACGTTCGAGCCGCCGCCGACCGCGTGAGCCGGGCGCGGTCAGCACCGGCGGACCGGCCCCGCGTCGGCGAGACACCCCTATTCGTCGCCGACCTGCCACGGCCCGGGAATCAGTGGGATCCGTCGCACCCCGGCGTCGCCGACCGGCCGACAACGTTCGCCGAACGGCTTCGCCGGGCCTCAGCTGAACCGATCATGTCGGCCCCACCTCAGGTGATGCCCGACGGGCCCGGCTGGTCAGGGCCGCGCGGACGCTTCGGACGCAACCCGTCAGTAGCTTGACCGATCACGCGAATCCGCTGGCCCGGAAGGGTTTTCCGAGACTGGGGAACCCCCGGGTCTTCATGTGATCCCCGACCGCCGCGCATTAGTGTGGGGTCGTCCGGTTCACCGTCGAACCGGCGCGGTGCCACCTCACGAATACTGGAGAGTTGCCTCAAATGAGCTCGACCGGAGTCTCGTCCCTACCCGGAACCGGAGCCGAAACCGAACCCGAATTCGGTCAGCGCTCCCCGGTCAGCCCGGAGCAGATCAGGGACGACCTGATCGACGTCGCCGCCGGCCTGGCGCCGGAGATCGGGGAGCTCATCCGGCTCTACTACCGGCACATCCCGGCCGAGGAGATCGTCGGCGACGAGCCCGTCAACCTGGTCGGCGCGGTGCGCTCGCACCTGCAGCTCGCCCGGTCGCGGATGCCCGGCCGCCCGGCCGTGCGGCTGCTCAACCCCACCGTCGCCGAAGACGGCTGGGCGCGCGAAGCCACCGTCGTGCAGGTCGTCACCGACGACATGCCCTACCTGGTCGACTCGATCGCCGCGGAGTTCGCCCGGGACGGCGTGCAGGTGCAGCGGATCGTCCACCCGATCGTCGTCGTCAGCCGGGACCTGACCGGCGAGCTCCTGGAAGTCCACCCCGACGCCGACCCGGCCGATCCGCCCGCGAACTCGGCCGCCGAGTCGTGGATGTACATCGAGATCGACTTCGTCACCGACCCGAACCGCGCGCGCGAGCTCGACAACCGCCTCTCCAGCGTCCTCGGGGACGTCCGCGAGGTCGTCGAGGACGCCGAGAAGATGGCCCAGACGGCCTGCCAGCTCGCGAGCGAACTGGAAACCGAGCCGCCGCAGCTGCCGCAGGCCGAGGTCGCCGAGGGCGCCCGCCTGCTGCGCTGGCTGGCCGACGGCCACTTCACCTTCCTCGGCTACCGCCGCTACGAGCTCGTCGACAACCCGCACCCGGACTCGGACGAGCCGGCCCTGCGCGCGGTGCTGGCCTCCGGGCTCGGCGTGCTGCGCCAGGACAGCCTGGCCGCCCGCGGCCTCACCGCCGGCCCGGACACCGCCGCGTCGGCGCTCTCGCCGACGCTGCTGGTGCTGACCCAGGCGAGCGCGCCCTCGACCGTGCACCGGCCGGTCTACCCGTACTACGTCGGCGTGAAGACGTTCGACGCCGAAGGCACCGTCACCGGCGAACACCGCTTCCTCGGCATGTTCACCACCACCGCGTTGCACGAGAACGTGCTCGACATCCCGGTGGTGTGCAAGCGGGTCCGCGAGGTCATCCACCGCGCCGGGTTCCCCATGGAGTCGTTCTCCGGCCAGCGGATGCTCGAGGTGCTGCAGAACTGGCCCCGCGCCGACCTGTTCTCCGCCGACACCGATTCGCTGTACTCGACGACCACCGGCGCGATCACGCTGTCGGATCGCCGCCGGCTGCGGCTGTTCCTGCGCCGCGACCCGTACGGCCGCTTCTACTCCTGCCTCGTCTACCTCCCGCAGGACCGCTACACGACGCGGTCGCGGCTGGCGATGCAGGAAGTCCTGCTGGAAGAGCTCGAAGGCACCCAGCTCGAATACAGCGCGCGCATCGGCGAGACCGTCCTCGCCCAGGTGCACTTCATGGTCCACACCGACCCCGCGCGCCGGCTCGAGCCGGACACGGCGAAGATCCAGGACCGGCTGAACGACGCGGTCCGCAGCTGGGACGACCGGATGGTCGAGGCGGTCCTCGACGAACGCCGTGAGCGCTCGGACGGCGGCGTCGCCGTCGGCGTCCTCGGCGAGGAGTCGGCGACCGAGCAGGGCCAGCGCTTCGCGAGCGTCTTCCCCGAGGGCTACAAGGAGGACTTCTCGGCCGGCGAGGCACTGGCCGACCTTCGCGCCCTCGACTCGCTGACCGACGAGGGCGACCTCGCGCTGTCGTTCTACCGGCCGGCCGACGCCGAGCCGGGCGAACGGCGCTTCAAGCTCTACCTGCGCGGCGAAGGCGTCACCCTCTCGAAGGTGCTGCCGGTGCTGCAGGCCATGGGCGTCGAGGTGGTCGACGAACGGCCGTACGAGCTGCACCGCGAAGACGGCGGCGCCTGCTGGATCTACGACTTCGGCCTGCGCGTCGCCCAGAAGATGCTCGACGAGGGCGACGACCACGCGGTCGACCAGCTGCGCGGCCGCTTCCAGGACGCCTTCGAGGCCGCCTGGCGCGGTGACGCCGAGGTCGACGGGCTCAACGGCCTGGTGCTGCGCGCCGGGCTCACCTGGCGCCAGGCCGCCGTGCTGCGCGCCTACTCGCGGTACCTGCGTCAGGCCGGCAGCGCGTTCTCGCAGGACTACATCCAGAACACGCTGCTCAACCACACCCAGGTCGCGACGAAGCTGCTGCGGCTGTTCGAGGCCCGCTTCGACCCGCACCTGGGCGACGCCGACCGCGAAGCCGCCACCGAAGCGCTGACGAGCGAGCTGAGCGCGATGATCGACGAGGTCACCAGCCTCGACGAGGACCGCATCCTGCGCCGGCTGATGGCCGTCATCCGGGCCACGCTGCGGACGAACTACCACGTCACCGACGCCGACGGCAAAACGCGGCCGTACCTGGCGATCAAGCTCGACCCGGCCGGCGTGCCCGACCTGCCCGAGCCACGGCCGCGCTTCGAGATCTTCGTGTACTCGCCGCGCGTCGAAGGCGTGCACCTGCGCTTCGGCGAGGTCGCGCGCGGTGGCCTGCGCTGGTCGGACCGCCGGGAGGACTTCCGCACCGAAATCCTCGGCCTGGTCAAGGCGCAGGCGGTCAAGAACGCCGTGATCGTGCCGGTCGGCGCGAAGGGCGGCTTCGTCGTGAAGCGCCCGCCGGCCACGACCGGCGACTCGAGCATCGACCGCGACGCCCAGCTGAACGAGGGCATCGCCTGCTACCGCATGTTCATCTCCGGCCTGCTCGACCTGACCGACAACCGCGTCGAGGGCAAGACCGTGCCCGCGCCGGGCGTCGTCCGGCACGACGCCGACGACTCGTACCTGGTCGTCGCGGCGGACAAGGGCACCGCGAAGTTCTCCGACATCGCCAACGAGATGTCCGCGCGGTACGGCTTCTGGCTCGGGGACGCCTTCGCGTCCGGCGGCTCGGTCGGCTACGACCACAAGGCCATGGGCATCACGGCGAAGGGTGCCTGGGAGAGCGTCAAGCGGCACTTCCGCGAGCTGGGCAAGGACACCCAGACCGAGGACTTCACCGTCGTCGGCATCGGCGACATGATGGGCGACGTCTTCGGCAACGGCATGCTGCTCTCGGAGCACATCCGGCTCGTCGCCGCGTTCAACCACATGCACGTGTTCCTCGACCCCAACCCCGACGCGGCGTCGACGTTCGCCGAGCGCCGCCGGCTGTTCGACCTCCCGCGCAGCTCGTGGGACGACTACGACCGGTCGCTGATCAGCGAAGGCGGCGGGATCTACCCGCGCTCGGCGAAGTCGATCCCGATCAGCCCGCAGGTCCGCGAAGCCCTCGGCCTCGACGAAGGGGTCACCGCGCTGGCACCGATGGACCTGATCCAGGCCATCCTGCTGGCACCCGTCGAGCTGCTGTGGAACGGCGGCATCGGCACCTACGTCAAGGCGGAGTCCGAAACCCACGCCGCCGCCGGCGACAAGGCCAACGACGCCATCCGCGTCGACGGCAAGCAGCTGCGCGTCAAGGTGTTCGGCGAGGGCGGCAACCTCGGCCTGACCCAGCTGGGCCGGATCGAATTCGCCCGCAACAGCGGCAAGATCAACACCGACGCGCTGGACAACTCGGCCGGTGTCGACTGCTCCGACCACGAGGTCAACATCAAGATCCTGCTCGACCACCTGGTGCAGACCGGGAAGCTCGAGGAGGCGCAGCGCAACGAGCTGCTGGCGGAGATGACCGACGAGGTCGGCGCGCTGGTGCTCGACGACAATTACCGGCAGAACGCCGTCCTCGGCGTCAGCCGGGCGCACGCCGCGCCGATGCTGTCGGTGCACGCGCGCCAGGTCCAGGCGCTGGTGGCCGCGGGTGCCTTCGACCGGAAGCTCGAGGCGCTGCCGAGCAACTCCGAGTTCCGCGAGCTGGAGAAGGCGGGCAAGGGCCTCACCTCGCCGGAGCTCGCGACCCTGCTCGCGCACGTCAAGCTGGAGCTGAAGGACGAGCTGCTGGCCAGCGACCTGCCCGACTCGAAGGTGTTCGCCGGCCGGCTGTCCGAGTACTTCCCGAAGCCGCTGCGCGAGCGGTTCGCCGACGCGATCGGCGAGCACCCGCTGCGCCGCCAGATCATCACCACGATGATCGCCAACGAGGTGGTCGACGGCGGCGGCATCTCCTTCGTCTACCGGCTGATGGAGGAGATGAGCGCCACGGCGACCGACGCGGTGCGCGCGTACGCCGTCGTGACCCGGGTGTTCGACCTCCCGGCCCTGTGGAAGGAGATCGACGCGCTCGACAACGTCGTGCCCACCGACGTCGCCGACTCGATGGTGCTGGAGACGCGGCGGCTGCTGGACCGGGCCGCGCGCTGGTTCCTCACCAACCGGCCGCAGCCGCTGGCGCCGCTGTCGGAGATCAAGCGCTTCGGCCGGGTGCTGAGCAAGCTCGTCCCGAAGATCGGCGACCTGCTCCGCGGCCGTGAGGCGGAGTCCGTGCAGGCGAAGGCGGACGAGCTGATGGCCGCGAACGTCCCCGAGGGGCTGGCCCGCCGGGTCTCGCTGCTGCTGCACACCTACGGCCTGCTCGACGTCACCGAGGTCGCCGAGCTCGCCGAGCAGCAGGTCGGCGTGGACGCCCCGCACAGCCCGGCGGAGACGGCGGAGCTGTACTACGCGCTCTCGGACCACCTGGACGTCGACAAGATGCTGACCGAGATCAGCGCGCTCGAACGCGGCAACCGCTGGCACGCGCTCGCCCGGCTTTCGCTGCGCGACGACGTCTACGGCTCGCTGCGGGCGATCACGCTGGACGCGTTGCGGCACAGCGACCCCGGTTCGTCCGGGGACGCGAAGATCGCGCAGTGGGAGAAGACGAACGCCTCGCGGCTGCAGCGGGCGCGCGCCGCGCTGGACGAGATCCACAAGTCCGGCCGGCTCGACCTCGCGACGCTCTCGGTGGCGGCCCGGCAGATCCGGAGCACGGTGCGGTGACCTACGTTGCGCACGTCCGCCCGCGCTGGACGGACATGGACGTCTACGGCCACATCAACCACGCGAAGATGGTGACGCTGCTCGAAGAGGCCCGTATCCCGCTGCTGTTCAAGGGCGCCGTCGAGGCGGGGCTCGATCAGCTGCCGAAGGGCATCGTCGTGGTCAAGCTGGAAGTGGCCTACAAGGCGCCGATCGTGGTGTCCGGGCAGGAGCTGCGCGTCGGCATCGACCTGACGGAGCTGCGCGCGGCGAGCTTCACGCTGGCCTACCGCGTCCACACCGGGCCGGCGGAGTCCGACCCGGTCGCGGTGACGGCGGAGACGGTGCTGGCGCCGTACGACACGGTCGCGTTGCGGCCGCGTAGGCTCAGCCCGCCCGAGTCGGAGTTTCTGAAGCAGGGGTTCGCGGATGCCTGAGTTGTTCGTACCGGACGCGGCGGACCGGGAGACCCTCGGTGCGTTCGTCGCCCGCGCGGTCCGGCTGGACGGCCAGACGGCCGTCCGGCTGCGGCAGCGCGGCGACGGCGTGGTCGAGGCCTGGACGGCGACGCCGTTCGAATGCTTCGCGACCCGCGCGGTGGCCGGGGACGTCACCCCCGGCGACGTGACGGTGTCCGGCAACGAGCTGCTGGCGGCGCTGACGGTGGCGGGTGGGCCGCGGATGGACCCGGGCCCGGCCCGCGACCTGCTGTGGCACGGCGAACTGCCCCCGTCCGGCCGCTGGCCGCTGGTCGACGAGCTGCCGGCGCGGGTCGTCGCGGAGCTGGCCGACCGGGGCGTGACGCTGGCCAGGGACAACGCCGGTCCGCACGGCAACCCGCCGTCGTCCCTGATGGACCAGGCGGTGCTGACCGTGTCCGGCGAAGCGGTCGAGGTCAAGGTCCAGATGCGCTGCCTGTTCGCGATGTCCGGGATGGGTTTCGTGGATGCGGACCTGGCCGAGGACGTCGTCCGCGTGTCGGCGACGGATTCGTGGCTGCGCCTGGACGCGCGGTACGGCGCGATCGTGCGGCGCCGGCACGCGCTGCTGCCGCTGCTGTTCTGACGGTTTGCTTACGACCGCCACCGTTCGTGCCGAACGGTGGCACGCTGGAACCATGACCCCGGATGACGATCCGACCGCTGAATTCCTCGACGGTGTCCGCGCCGAGGAAACGCCGTGGCGGCGCGAGCGTTCGCCGGGGGAGCAGGCGCCGGAACGCGCCGAGCGTCCTGAGAGGTGGGGCCGCACGCGAGCGGCGGGCCGGGCGGCCGCCCAAGCGGCGCCCTACCTCCAGGCCGCGGCGCTGGCGGCGTGGCTGGCGAGCGGCGCCTTCGACGACGGCTCGGGCGACCAGAGCGGTTGACAGGCTCGTGACCGATTGGTTACAGTCCGCGCCTTCCCGGAGGTGAGCCAGTTGATGAGGTTCCCGGCGTTCACCGTGGCCGTGACCCGCGAAGCCGGTCTGTGGACGGCGAAGGTGACCGACGGTCTCGACGGCGCCGAGGGTGAGTTCAAGCAGTTCGGCGACGTCGACCCCGGCATGCGGAAGATCGTCGCGAACCTGACCGGTCTCCCGGCCGAGCGGTTCCACCTCCGGTGGCGCTACGAGTTCGACGACGCGGACGCGACCGAACTCGTCCTGCAGTACCAGGAAGCGGAGAGGCTCGCCGAAGAGGTGGCGCAGTGGCGGGAAGGGGTCCGCGCCCGCCTGGTCGCCACGCTGAACGGGCAGATCCCGCAGCGGGCGATCGCCGACCTGGTGGGCTTGTCGCACCAGCGCGTGAACCAGATCGCGCGCGGCCCCGCGCCCGAGGCGGCCACCGTGGCCAAGCCCGGCCGGTGGGTGCCGCTCTAGACGAGCCAGGCGGCCGAGTCCGCCGGCAGCTTCCCGTCCACCAGCGGGCTGCTGCTCAGCAGCACCTCGCCCGGCGGCAGGGCGATCGGGCTCGCCGACGTGTTCAGCGCGCACACCAGCCCGCCGCTCTTGCGGCGGAACGCGAAGCAGCCGGCCGGGGCGCCGTACCACTCCAGCTCGTCGCCGCTGAACGCCGGATGCGTCTTCCGCAGCTCGATCGCCTGCCGGTACAGCGAAAGCGTCGAATCGGCGTCTTCGATCTGCTTCTCGACCGTCAGCCCGGCCCACTCGCCCGGCATCGGCAGCCACGTCCGCGGGTTGCGGGAAAACCCGAACGGCGGCAGGTCGCCTTCCCACGGCAACGGCACCCGCGAGACGTCCCGCCCGAACTCGGCCCCGCTGGTCTTCGCCCTCGGATCGGCCATCTCCTCGACCGGGATGTCCACGTTGGCCAGGCCCAGCTCTTCGCCGTTGTACAGGTAGACCGCGCCGGGCAGCGCCAGCTCGACCAGCGCCATCGCCCGCGCGCGGCGCACGCCGGCGGCGCCCCCGCCGTAGCGGCTGACCTGCCGCCAGACGTCGTGGTTGCCCAGCGTCCACGTCGCGGGCGCGCCGACCTTCGCCGGCACCGTCAGGGAGCGCTGGATGGCCGTGCGCATCGCGTCCGCGTCGAAGTGGGTGAGCACCAGCCGGAAGTTGAACGCCAGGTGCAGCTCGTCGGGCCGCAGGTACCGGGACAGGCGTTCCTCATCGGTCACCCAGATCTCGCCGACGGCCATCGCTTCCGGGAACTCGTCGAGCACCTTGCGGATCATCTGGTGGATCTCGTGGACGCCGTCGTGGTCCCACCGCGGGTCGTAGTAGTGGCTCGGCCCGTGCGCGTCGGCGCGCGGGTCCATGTCCGGCAGGCCGGGCGGCTTGGCCATGCCGTGCGCGACGTCGATGCGGAAGCCGTCGACACCGCGCTCGAGCCAGAAGCGCAGCGTCCGCTCGAGATCGGCGGCGACCTCGGGGTTGGTCCAGTTGAGGTCCGGCTGCTGCGGCGCGAACAGGTGCAGGTACCACTGCCCGTCCGGCACCCGGGTCCACGCCGGGCCGCCGAACGCGCTGACCCAGTTGTTCGGCGGGTCCTCGCCCTTCGGGCCGACGCCGTCGCGGAAGATGTAGCGGTCGCGCTCCGGGCTGCCCGGCTTGGCCGCCATCGCGGACTTGAACCAGGCGTGCTGGTTGCTGGTGTGGTTGGGCACGACGTCGACGGTGACCTTGATGTTGCGCTTGTGCGCCTCGGTCAGCAGCACGTCGAAGTCGCCGAGGGTGCCGAACATCGGGTCGACGTCGCGCGGGTCGGCGATGTCGTAGCCGTGGTCGGCCATCGGGGAGCGGTAGAAGGGCGTCAGCCACAGCGCGTCGACGCCCAGCAGCTCCAGGTAACCGAGCCGGGAGTGGATGCCTTCCAGGTCTCCGACGCCGTCGCCGTCCGAATCGGCGAACGAGCGCACGTAGACCTGGTAGAAGACGGCGTCCCGCCACCAGTCGGGAGCTCCCGGCTCCGGTCTCATCAGACGAAGCTGTTCATCATGCTGTGGGCGGCCATCTCCAGGTAGGCCCAGAGCTGCCCGCGGTAGGGCTCCTCGAGGTTCTCCTCGTCGACGGCGATCCGGATGCAGCGCAGCCAGGCGTCGCGCTCGATCGGCCCGATCTTGAACGGCGCGTGCCGCATCCGCAGCCGCGGGTGCCCGCGCTGGTCGGAGTAGGTGTGCGGGCCGCCCCAGTACTGCATGAGGAACAGCCGGAAGCGTTCCTCGGCCGGCCCGAGGTCCTCCTCGGGGTAGAGGGGGCGCAGGATCTCGTCCCGCGCGACTTCTTCGTAGAACCGCGCGACGATCCGGCGGAACGTGGGTTCGCCGCCCACCGCTTCGTAGAGGTTCGCCGGTTCGCTCACTGCAGACACGCCTTCCATTTTGCCCTCCGGGTGCGGGTTCCCGACGCCCGGTCCCGCCCCTCGCCGGAAGGTCGCGAACCCGTTTCCCAGCGTAACCACGCGGGCCGGGTCGTGAGCGACCTCACGACCCGGCCGCGGGACGCTACTTCTTCGCGGCCACCGAGGCGGCGTTGGGGAACAGCCGGCCGAGCGGGGGCTCGAAGCCGGCCTCTTCCAGGGCGGCCAGCAGCTGGGCCCGCAGGGCCCGCTGGACCGCCCACTGCTTGCCCGGCCGCACCTTCACGGTCAGGCGCAGCTGAAGCCCTTCCGGGGTGACGCTTTCCACGCCGAGCATCTCCGGGGGCTCGAGGATGTTGTCCTTCAGCAGGTCGCTCTCGGTCGCGGCCGAAGCCGCCTCGCCGAGCACGCTGGTCGCGCGCTCGACGTCGGCGGAGTAGCCGAGCGGGACGTCGACGACCGCGACCGCGAAGCCCTGGCTCGAGTTGCCGACGCGCAGGATCTCGCCGTTGCGGACGTACCAGACCGTCCCCTTGAGGTCGCGCAGCGTGGTGATGCGCAGGCCGACCGACTCGACGGTGCCGGAGGCTTCGCCGACGTCCACGACGTCGCCGACGCCGTACTGGTCTTCGACCATCATGAAGATGCCGGACAGGAAGTCCTTGACGAGGTTCTGCGCGCCGAACCCGATCGCGACGCCGATGATGCCCGCCGAGGCGATGATCGGGCCCAGGTTGATGCCCAGTTCGCCCAGCACGAGGATGAAGGCGAGGCCGTAGACCAGGAACGTCGCCATCGACTTCAGCACCGAGCCGATGGTCTGCGCCCGCTGGCGGCGGCGTTCGATCACGGCGGAGCCGAGCACTTCGGGAGCGCGCTCACGCAGGGGGCGCAGCAGGGCCGGCAGCTTGCCACTGGACCGGGGAAGCGTGGTGACGCGGTTGATCAGCCGCTTGATCAGCAGGCGCACGACGAACGCGATCACGACGATCATCAGGATCTTCAGCGGCTTGGTCAGCAGCCAGTTCGCCGAGCCTGCCAGCCACTCGTTGTTCGTCGCCAGATACACCTGGTGACAGAAGGTGCTCACGTCGTCGACGCAGGGCGGCTTGGCGGAGGGGAGCAGGGGGGACACGGGAGTTCGATCATCCTTCCGATCAGGTCGGTGAGCCCAACTGTAAGTGGATGTTGGGTCGCGCGGATGTGACACGTCTTGTAACACACGTGCGCTGGGGGGCTGTTTTGTGGTCGACTATGCCTACGCCCCTGGAGGTGGTCGAGTGCCAGACCGACAACCCAGCCCCCGCGGCGTCTCCGGCCAAGCCATGGCCGCCGAGACGCCAGAGGTGGTTCTGCGCGCCTATCCGGGGGGTTCCGCATCCGGCGGAGCCGTCCCGGCCGGGCCGGGGAACCGCCCAGGGGGAATTACCCGCCCGCCCGGACAGCGTAGAGGCCGGGATCCGGCCGCCCCTTCGTGGGGCCGACGCCGGGTGCTCCTGCTCAACGCCACTTTCGAGCCGCTGACCGCGTTGCCGTTGCGCCGAGCCGTCGTGCTGGTGATGTGCGGCAAGGCCGAAGTGGTGCACGGTGATCCCGGCGGCATCGAACTGCATTCGGCGAAGGTGTCGCTGCCGGTGCCCTCGGTGATCCGGCTCAGCACGTACGTGCGCGTGCCCTACCGGGCGAAGGTGCCGCTCACCCGCGCCGGGCTGATGCACCGCGACCGGTACCGCTGCGCCTACTGCGGGGGGCGGGCCGAAACGATCGACCACGTCATCCCGCGCAGCCGGGGCGGGCCCCACGCCTGGACGAACTGCGTCGCCTGCTGCGCCAAGTGCAACCACCGCAAGGCGGACCGGCTGCTCTCGGAGATCGGCTGGCGGCTGCGGGTCGTCCCGCGGGCTCCCCATGGCCCGCACTGGCGGCTGCTCGCGCACTCCAAGGAGGCCGATCCGCTCTGGCGTCCGTATCTGGGCTCCGCCGCCTAGCTACTCCGGCGGAGCTTGGACATGCCGGCGCCCCGGCTGCCTTGCGGCGGACCGGGGCGAGCCGGGTGCTTGCGCGTGTTCAGGTAAGGCGTACGGACCTGGAGCGAAGGGTCAGGCAGCGAGCGCGTAGTCGCTCTGGCAGGTGACGCGGGTCCCCATGGTGACGCGCGTGCCGCGGGTGACCCGCGTTCCTCGCGTGACGCGAGTGCCGCAGGTGACGCGCGTCCCGGCCGTGACACGCGTGCCCATCGTGGCGCGGGTGCCCCGGGTGACCCGGGTACCTCGCGTGACCCGCGTCCCCGCTGTCACCCGGGTGCCCATGGTGACGCGCGTTCCCGCCGTGACGCGTGTACCGCGAGTGACGCGTGTACCCCGCGTAACCCTTGTGCCCGCCGTCACACGCGTTCCGGGCACGAATTCGATTTCGCTGGGTGACGAGGTGGCCTCGGTGATCGCCTGTGCGGGGGTGTGGACGCTGTTCATGGCAAGGCCTCCTGGGACCGGTGCGTTACCTGCTGGGGCTGGGGAGCGGGGCGCAAGGCCCGTACAGGTGAAAAAGCTACGAGGATTTCAAGGCTGCGACAAGATGACAGCGGCGGGTGCGGCCGCCTGTACGTTGAGTTGCAACCTTTCGGCCCGACGCTCTTCGCCCCAACGTTCCAGTGGCCGCGAGCCAAGCGGCGGACGGCAGTCGGCTTACGACGAACGGTCGAGTGCAGCGCGCGCGGTGGGCGCGGAGGTCATCCGATACGCTCAGCGCCGTGAACGTTGTCGAGACGATCGTGGTCTTCGCCGTGATCCCGCTGGCCATCTACGGCCTCGCCGGGCTGCTGACGCTCCGGCGCAGGTCCGGCGGTGCCCCGCGGCACCGGTCCGGCCAGGCCTGGGACTACCCGGCCATGTGGTGGAGCGCCAACCCCGAAGGGGTCGGTGCCGGGCACCACGCCGCCACCGAGAACAGCGCGCCCGAGGGCGCCCCGACCGCGGCAGGAGGCGCTCGTGGCAACTGGTGAGCTGACGAAGCGCGTCGACGAGTCCGAACTGGGCTACGGCGAGGCTCTGACGTCCAGCGGCCGCTTGTCGGCCGCCAAGATGTACGAGCCGGAAGCGCCGACGAGCCCGTTCAACACGCGCCAGCTGGCCCGCCTCGACGAGGCGCTGACGTTCGCGAGCCGCGAGACCGGCCTCGACTTCAGCCTGTACCTCGGCGAGCTGGGGGCGGACAGCCGATCGGCGGCGGAGAAGCTCCACGCGACGACGGCGAACCCGGCGAACTCGGTCCTGATCGCGGTTTCCCCGGGCGAGCGCCTGATCGAGATCGTCACCGGCAAGGCGGCGTACGTCCGCCTCCCCGACCGCGGCGCCAAGCTGGCGGTGGCGAGCATGGTGGCGTCCTTCAAGGAGGGCGACCTGGTGCGCGGGTTGGTGAACGGCCTGGTGAACGCGCTGCGCATGCTGTCCGACCAGGCGGGCCCCGCGCCCCGCTGATCTTCAGGCACGTAGAGAGCCCCGCACCTCGACGAGGTGCGGGGCTTTTCACGTCCGGCGCGGGTCTCGAGCGCCCCAATGTGGCCTTCGGTGCGTCAGACGCACCCAAGGCGGCCTTCGGTGCG